>JBKOWB010000105.1:0-14633 GCA_046724195.1 Actinomycetota bacterium | reverse complement strand
TCTCTGGTCGCCACCGGGTACCGCCGGCCGGTGTCGGTGACGATGCTGACCGTGCCGGTGGTCGCCGGCGCCGTGGGCGACGCCGCCGCGACCACCAGCGCGCCCTTGCCGCGCGGCACGTGCACGAGGTCCGCCTGGACGCCGCCCGGGGCCGCCGCGGCGGTGGTGACCGGGGTGCCGGCCGGGACCGTCGGGTCGATCCGGATGCCGGCGCCGTTCTCGCCGACCGGGAGCGTCATGCAGGCACCTTTCGGGGTGGCGGCCAGTGCCGGGACCGTCGACGGCAGGCCGTCGGGATCGCCCGCGTCGCTGAGCCGGGTGCGCGAGGCGGTCAGGTTGAGGAAGATCCGCCCTGGTACGGTCGCCGGCACGTAAGCCTGCGGATCCGTCTGCAGCAGTAGTGCCTGCACCTCGGTGAGCGCGGCCGCGCCATCGTCGAGCGCCACCGCCCACTGGTTGCCGTCCGTGAGGAGCTGACCGATCCGCGGGGCCTGCGGTACGCCGGACCGGTCGCCGAATCCACTGATCGGCGGCGGCTTGATGTCGGGGCCGACCGGGATCGCGTTGATCCAGGCAGCCGCGACCGGCCAGGGCTGCCGATCGCCCCACCTGAACGTGCGCAGCGTCGCCGTGTACCGGGTGGACGGGATGAGGAAGCGCCGGTTCCCGTACACCAGGAAGGTCCGGTCCGTGGGGTCGCGGACCAGGAGCGCCGGTCCGGCCTGGCCCCGCGGGGCGGCGATCGTGCCGTCGGCGAGCTCATCGCCCACCAGCAGCGTGCTCCGCGGCCGGCCGCTCGACGAGCTGTTCTCGGGCAGCGCGGTGCAGATCGACCACGGCCCGGTCAGCAGGTCGTCCTCGCCGGACCCGGGCAGCGAGTCGGGCGCGTCCGGGATGCCCATCGGATCGCCGAGCGGCACGGTGGCCAGCTTCTTGCGTGTCGTGCTGACCATCTTGGGCTCGGTCGCGTTCGCGATCAGCAGCCCGGACGAGTAGTTCAGCACCGGGTGCAGCTTCTGGTCGGAAGCCAGGTAGACGTACCGGGCGCCGGATCCCTTTTCCAGGAAGACCGCCGACTCGTCGCGCACGTTGGTGCTGCTGGCGCCGGTGAGCAGGCCGTAGATGGCCGCGCCGCCGACCGCGAGCGCGGCGATGACCAGGCTGATCAGCGCGGTCATGCCGGCTCGCCGCAACGGCGATCGGTGCGGGTCGGGATCGTGGGTGACCAGCGCGGCAACGACTCGCTGTACCGAATACTGGTACGAGTGCAGCTGATCCTGCCGCGACGGCACCTCAATCCCCTCCCCTGGACATCGACGTCACTCTAGGGGTCGGGATGAACTCGCGGGGGGCTGGCCTACAACCAGCCGTTGCGGCGGAACGCCCGGTACAGCACCACCGTAATCACCAGCATCACCGCCATGACCACCGGAAAGCCGTACTGCCAGCGGATTTCGGGGGGCATGTGGACGAAGTTCATGCCGTAGACGCCGGCGATCGCCGTCCACACCGCCGAGATACCGGCCCATGCGGCGATCTTCCGCATGTCGTTGTTCTGGTCGACCGTGACCTGGGCCAGACGCGCCTGCAGGATCGAGTTCAGCAGGTCGTCATAGGACGAGACCTGCTCGACCGTACGCGTCAGGTGGTCTTGGACATCGCGGAAGTAGCGGCGGATCTCCTTGGGCACCAGCCGGCTCTGCGGCGCCGTGATCGTCGCCAGTGGACGCTGCAGCGGCGTGACCGCCCGGCGGAACTCCACCAGCTCGCGCTTCATCTGGTAGATCTGCTGCACCGGCCCGACGCTGTCCCGGGAGAACACGCCCTCCTCGAGGATGTCCAGGTCGACCTCCACTTGATCGGCGACTTCGACGTACGCGTCGACGACCCGGTCGGTGACGGCATACGCCACCGCCCACGGGCCCTGCTCCAGCAGTGCGCCGCGTTCCTCGAGGTCGGCGCGGACTGGCGCCAGCTTCGTCGCGTCACCGTGCCGGACGGTGATGACGAAGCGCTCCCCGATGAACAGCATCATCTGTCCGGTCTCGACGATCTGCGACGTCTCGGTGAGCGTGGTGTGCGGTACGTACCGCGCCGTGCGCAGCACCAGGAAGTGCACGGCCCCGAACTGCTCCAGCTTGGGGCGCTGCTCGGCCTTGACCGCGTCCTCGACGGCCAGTTCGTGCAGGCCGTACGTGTGCGCGATCGCCGACATCTCCTCCTGCGACGGCTCATGCAGGCCCAACCAGACGAACGCGTTTTCGCGGGCGCACGCCTCGCGCAGCGCATCGTCGGGCGTGAAGACGCCGGGCTCGCGCCTGCCGTCCACATACACCCCGCAGTCGACGACCGCACTGCCGGTGCTGCCGTCGTGGACATCGGGGGACTGCCCGTCCGTGGTGCCGAGGAAGCGATTCATGGCCCGTACCGGGGCGGTCCACGCCCGCGACAGGGACTTGTTGACGCCGGTGGACCGCGTTCGGCCCGGCACGGTTTCGTGCTCGCTCATGAAGACCTCCCCCAAAACTCTCGGGCAGCCGGACAGGGAGCCGCCGACAAGACTCATCGGGGCGGCCCGATCGAGGCTACGCCGAGGCCGGATGGCGCCGGGCGGACCGGCCGCACGTTATCGAGGGGTGAGGGTGCGATCGGCCCGCCCGGCATCGGGGGCGGGGGTGGAGCTGGTGGGTGGGCGCTGGCGCGCCCGCAGCATTGTGGGCTCCGCGCCGGTCCGAGCGGAACCACGAACCGGCGTCGGAGCCGACCTTGTCGGAAACCCGACAGCAAAGCACGTATCAGGCGCGTACCTCGTCGATCGCGGCCGCTATCCGCCGGACGCCCGCGTCGATCTGATCGACCGTGACGGCCGAGTAGGCCAGGCGCAGCGAGTGCTTGCCGCCGTCGAGCAGGAAGTCGCTGCCCTTGACCACCGCGACGCCGTTCTTCGTGGCCACCGGGAAGAGCCGGTCCACGTCGACGTCCCCGGGCAGGTCCACCCACAGGAAGTAGCCGCCGTCCGGCTCGACGAACGTGGCGCCCGGGATGTGCTTGCGGATCGAGTCGGCGAGCACCGTCGCCCGCTCGCCAAGTGCCGCGCTCACGGTGGCGATCGAGCGATCGATAGCGCCCGAGACACAGAACTGGTACACGATCGCCTCGGAGACCATGCCGGGCGAGATGTAGAGGTTGGTGGCCTTCTTCGCGATCGCGTCGATCAGCGCGGCGGGACCGACCAGGTAGCCGACCCGTACGCCCGGACAGACCGTCTTGGTGAAGCTGGAGGCGTGCACGACCACGTTGTCCGTGTCCATCGACAGCATCGACGGCAGCGGCTCACCGCGGAACCGGATGTCGACGTACGGGTCGTCCTCGAAGATCATGAAGCGGTACTCGGCCGCCAGCCGGAGCAGCGCGCGCCGCCGATCGAGTGAGAGCGTCACGCCCGCCGGGTTCTGGTAGTTGGGAATGACGTGCGCGAGCTTGGGGCGCAGGCCCGACTCCAGCAGCCGACGCAACTCGTCGACGTCGATGCCGTCGGTGTCCGTCGTCACCTGGTGCACCTTCCCGCCCAGGTTCTGCAGGTTCAGTAGCGTACGGTCGTACGTCGGCTTCTCCACCACGACGTCGTCGCCGGCCGCCACCAGGTGGTTGAACAGGAACGCGTCCGCCTGCAGCGAGCCGTTCGTGACGATGACCTGCTCCGGCGCGACGGCGTGCCGGTCCGCGATCCACTTGCGCAGCGGGACGTATCCGACGGAGGTGCCGTACGCCGTCATCCCGGCCGGATCGGAGTCGAAGGCGCGCGCGGCCGCGGCCTTGAGCCCTTCCACGTCGATGATGTCCAGGGACGGCGCCCCACGGGCGAACGAGATCAGCTGCTCAGCGGTCATGGGGACCAGCTTACGAGGCGTCTCGATATGATTTCTGGGTGCCGTCCGAAGGACCAGGCGCCGGGAGCAGCACTGAGCCTCTCCGCGTTGCGGGAGCTCTCGTCGTGCACGACGACGGGCGGATCTTCTTCCAGAAGCGGTCCGCGCTGCGAAGGCTCTTCCCGAACACGTGGGACATCGTGGGCGGCCACGTGGAGCCGGGCGAAACGGTCGAAGAGGCACTGCGGCGGGAAGTGGCGGAGGAGACCGGCTGGGAGGTCTCGGTGGTGCTCGGCGTGGTCGGCGACTACACGTACACCGGCGAGGATGGCCTCGAGCGCCTCGAGACCGACTTTCTGGTCCGGATCGACGGCGACCTCGACCGGCCGCGCCTCGAGCTCGGCAAGCACACCGAGCATCGATGGCTCGGTCCCGACGAGTTGGCCGTGCTGGACGAGAGCAGCGCGGTCAATGACGGGATGATCCGGCAGATCGCCGAGGACGGGTTCGCCGTCCTGCGCATGCTCGGCCTTTGACGACACCGCTAGGCTAGGCGGGCGACACCCGCCGTCTACTTCTCGTCAACCTTCTGGCAGGATCCGTCCACATGATCGGTTTAGTGCTGGCCGCCGGCGCTGGACGCCGGCTGCGGCCGTACACGGACACGTTGCCGAAGGCGCTCGTGCCGGTGGACGGCGACACCACGATCATGGACATCTCGCTGCGCAACCTGGCCGCCGCCGGGCTCACCGACGTGGCGATCGTCGTGGGCTACTGCGCGGACGCGGTGGAAGAGCGCGCCGACGCCTTCGCGCGGAAGTACGGCCTGACCATCACCCTCGTGCACAACGACAAGGCCGAGGAGTGGAACAACGCGTACTCGCTGTGGCTGGCACGCGACTGGTTCGCCGAGGGCGCACTGCTGGTCAACGGCGACACCGTCCACCCGGTGAGCGTCGAGCGGACGCTGCTCGCCCAGCGCGGACCCGGCATCCTGCTCGCCATCGACGACGTCAAACAGCTGGCCCACGAGGAGATGAAAACGACTTTCGACGCGCACGGCCAGCTCACGAAGATCACGAAGCTGATGGAACCGGCCGACGCGCACGGCGAGTACATCGGCGCGACCGTCATCGAGCGGGATGCCGCGGCCGGGCTCGCCGACGCGCTGAAGGCGACCTGGGAACGCGACCCCGACCTCTACTACGAGGACGGCTATCAGGAGTACGCGAACCGCGGCGGCGTCGTCCGCGCGGCGGCGATCGGCGACGTCGAGTGGGTCGAGGTGGACAACCACGCCGACCTGGCCCGGGCCCGGGAGATCGCATGCCGCTACTAGCTCGTACCGTCCAGACGCCGCTGCATATCGACGTACGCCGCGGCGCGGTCAGCAACCTGGCCGCGATCCTGGCCGACGGCCGGATCTCAGCCGGCGGCGACGTGGCCGTGGTGGTCGGTCCGGGCCAGGGCGAGCGGGTCGCGGACCTGATCCGGCCGACGCTGAAGTCGGCGGACGTCTACACCACCTCCGGCGGGACGCTGGACGCCGCGATGGAGCTCGGCGCGAAGCTGCGCTCCCGGCCGTACGACGCGGTCGTCGGCATCGGCGGCGGCAAGACCGTCGACACGGCCAAGTACGCGGCCACGCGCTGGGCGCTGCCGATGGTCTCGGTGGCGACCAGCCTGGCCAACGACGGCGTCGCGTCGCCGGTGGCGAGCCTCATCAACGACGGCATCAAGGGCTCGTACGGCGTACACATCCCGATCGCGGTCATCGTCGACCTGGACTTCGTCGAGGACGGCCCGGACGACCACAGCCGGGCCGGCATCGGCGACGTGATCAGCAACATCAGCGCGCTCGCGGACTGGGAGCTGGCCCGCGAGGTGCGCGGCGAGCCGGTCGACGGGCTTGCGGCATTGCTGGCCCGGACGGGCGCGGAGGCAGTGCTTACCCACCCCGGCGACATGAGCGACGACGGGTTCGTGACGGTGCTCGCCGAGGCGCTCATCTCCAGCGGCCTCGCCATGGCCGTCTGCGGCAGCAGCCGGCCATCCAGCGGCGGCTGCCACGAGATCATGCACGCCGCCGACTCCTTGTTCCCCGGCACCGCCTCGCACGGCGAGCTGGCCGGGCTGGGCGCGCTGTTCTGCACGTTCCTGCGCGGCGATGAGCGCCGGTTCGCCCAGATGGCCGACTGCTTGCGGCGGCATCGGCTGCCGCGCACGGCCGCCGACGTGGGACTCGACGCCGACCAGTTCGTCGAGGTGGTGGATTTCGCGCCGCGTACCCGTCCCGACCGTTACACGATCCTGGAGCACCTCGCGATGTCGCCCGCCGAGATCCGCCGAAAGCTGGACCAGTATGTCCAAGCCGTCGCCGAGCGCTGACCAGGGCACCGTGGCCGCCCCCACGGCGGCCGACTTCTACGCCGTCAACCGCGGCGGCGGTCTGTTCAGCGAGGCGATCAGCCAGCGCATCGGCGCGCGCATCGCGGTCGCCGCGCACAAGCGCGGGCTCGCCCCCACCGTCCTCACCGTCACGAACCTGGGTCTCGGCTGCCTCGTGTCGTTCGCGGTTGTCGCGACCGCCGACCCGGTGGCCGACGGCCGCATGTGGGCCTGGCCGATCGGCCTGCTCGCGCTGGTCGGCTGGCAGATCGCGTACGCGCTGGACTGCGCCGACGGCCAGCTCGCCCGGGTGACCGGCCAGACCAGCGCGGCCGGCGGCCGGATCGACGTGCTCTGTGACGTCGCCACACAGATCGCGCTGGTCGCGGCGCTGGCCGCCACGGCGAAGGCGCAGGTGTCGGCGACCCCGGCCTGGCTGTTGGCCGCGTTCGCCGGCACGTGGATGGTCAATCTGGTCACGTCCGTGATGCAGTCGGGACCGCAGGCGGCCAGCATGGTGACCAGCCGCTCGCTGCCGGTCCGCGTGGTCAAGCTGGTCCGCGACTATGGGGCCGTGATCGCGCTGGCCGGCGTCGTGCTCACCGTCGCGCCACAGTGGACGATCTGGTTAGTGGCGCTGTTCACGCTGATCAATGGGGGTTTCCTGGCGGCCAGCATCGCCTTCGCCGGCCGCCAGGCCCTCCGCTCGTAGCCGCCCGAAACGGGGATCAGACACGCACCGGGACTGCGGATGACGCGCCCAGCACGTTTCCGGCCGCGTCCAGCGCCTCGGCGACCACGTACTCGGGCAACCCCTGGATCGTCAGCGTCGATTCGAAGCCCGTACGCGGACCCTCGACGCTCTGGGCGAGCGCGCCCGGCTGGCCGCCCGAACGGGCCCGCCACTTCGCCACCTTGGTGGTGCCGTTCCAGCTCGCGCTGACGATGACGTTGTTGCCTTCGACGTGCAGGCCGAGGGCCGGCTGGTCGAGCGGCGCGCCGACCCACTCCGCCTTGTACGCCCGGTAGGACTGGTTGTCGAGCGGCAGGTGGCCGGCGAGCCGGACCGTGCCGTCCGGATTGTGCTCGGTGAAGTACGGTTTCTGGCCCCACCCGATGAACGACCCACCGTCGGCCAGCTCGCGGAAGTTGCCCTGAGTCGGCGCGGAGAGCTTGTCGGGATGCACGAACTCGGCCATGAAGGCGGCGGTCATCTTCGCCTCGTCGAGCCGCATGATCAGGCCGCGGGAGTAATCGCGCACCTTGCCCATGCCCGCGCCGTTGTCGAAGACGCTGTACGTGCCGTCCCGGCGCTGCCGGAAGTCGTGCTGCCAGGCGAACTTCGCCCTCTCCTCCACGGTGAAGTTCGACTTCTTGCCGCCGAGCCGCCAGATCACAACGCCGGTCTTCTTATTGATCTTGTACGCGCCCCACGTGTGCCGGGACGAGACGAGGACGTTCCCGTCGGCGGCCAGCCCGACCGAGTTGGCGTGGAAGAAGTCGTACGGCAGGTGCGCCTCCTTGCCCTGCGGCAGCGGCGCGTACGACTCGTCGAGGCCGATGTGCTTGCTGGCGCGCCACTCGAAGACCTTCTTGCCGGTGGCGATGTCGACCTCCTGGATCACGCAGTCGTGCAGCACGCCGTCCTTCGGGCCGCCCAGCGCGGTCAGGTCGTACGGGATCCCGCCGTAGACCCAGAACAATGCCGTGCCCTTCGGCGTGATCACGAAGTCGTGCTGGTCGGCCTGCTCGGTGCCGGCCGCGCGTACCCGGGTGATCTCCCGGTACGCATGGTCGGCGATCACGAACTCGCCCTGGCCGACGCCCTGGCCGCCGGTCCCGCCGATGGTGCCCTCCCACCAGGTCAGCACCTGCTTGTTCTGGTACAGCTGGGTCTTGAAGTCGATGGCGACCGTCGCCGGGTCGGGCACCTTCTTGAACCACACCGGCGAACCCTTCTCGTCCACCATGAGCGGGCCCCACAGGCCGGTGCCGGAGGCGGGCGTGAGGAAGATGTAGCCGGGCGCGGTGCCGTTCGCCGGGGCCGTGATCGTCACGTCGGGAAGCGTGCGCAGATCTGGCCGGGAGCGGTACTTCGGCGGTCCGGCCTGAGCCGCGGTCTGGGCGCCCGTACCGGTGGTCTCCGTCGCCTTCTCGTCGGAGTTGGCGATGGCGTAGCCGGCGGCGCCGCCGGCCAGTGCGAATACCGCGGCGCCGCCGGCGCCGAGCAGCACGTTGCGGCGCGATATTCCGGTCTTTGGGGTCTCAGTCTGGGAAGGGGAATCGGTCACGGCCCTCAGCATGCCCCACCGAGATCTAGATCTACCTGGAGGCCGGGTGAATATTCCCTGTGAGAGCGTTGTAAATCTCGATGAGTTGCCTGGTCAGCACGTCCGGATGGAACGACCGCAGGTAGCGCTCCCGGGCCGCCGGCGCCACTGCCACGGCGTCCGATAGGGCGATCGGAAAGGCCGCGGCGAGCGCGTCGGGGTCGGGCTTGACAGCCCAGCCCGCGGCCGTCGTCGCGTCATCGACCCCAAGGAGGTACGGGATACCGCCGACCGCCGTACCCACCACCGGCCGTCCAGCCGCCATGGCCTCGAGGATCACGGTCGGCAGGACGTCGTCCCAGGTCGGCACCGCGACGATCACCGCCGCCCGGCGGCGCGCCCGGTCCATCCCGGACCGGTCCAGGCCGCCCAGATAGGTCACGTCGTCCCGCTCGGCCGCGGCCCGCTCGGCCAGCGGCCGCAACTCCCCGTCGCCCGCGATGGTGAGCGGACCCAACGCCCCGTCCGGATGCCGCCGCCAAGCGTCCAGCAGCAGCTCAAGGCCCTTCTCCGGGGAAAGTCGGGCGGCGTAGAGAAAACCCTCGCCCAGGGGGGCCGGCTCGCCCGGGTCCGGCAGGCCGTTGGGCTTGACCGCGATCCGGTCCGCCGGGATGCCATAGTCGACCAGATGGGCGGCGATCCGGTCGGTCAGCGCGATGTAGCGATCCACCGACTTCCACGTCCCGCGGTGCACGGCCAGCGTCGTGGCCATCAGCGCGCTCTGCGCCGCAGACGCGCGGTAGCACTTGTGCGCGACGGCCGGCCAGCCGAACGCCTTGCCGCGGCAGTCCTGACAGTTGTGGCCGTCGCGGAAGTACAACCCCGACGAGCAGACCTGGCGGTAGTTGTGGACGGTCTGCACGACCGGGACGCCGTGTGCGTGCGCGGTCCGGACCACCCAAGGCGACAGCAACGGGTACGGGTTGTGCAGGTGCAGCACGTCCGGCCGGTGCTCGGTGAGAAGCGCGGACAGGTCCTTCTGGGCCTGCCGACCGTAGATCGGCGAGACTGGGAGCAGGGCCTTCTGCGCGAGCGGCAGTTCGCCGATCGAGTCGGAGCTGCGCTGGAACGGCACCACCGCGACGCCGGCTGCCTCAAGCTGGCCGATCTCGGTGTCGACGATGACGTTCTCCCCGGACGGAATGGCCTCCCGATACCGGTTGTGCGCAACAACCACCTTCACGCCGCGACCCTAGCCCAAACTGGTTGATCATGAAGTTGTTGTCGCCGATCAGTCTCTGGAGCGCAGCAGCTTCATGATCAACGCGGGACGGATGTGGCGGGTGCGGGGGCGCGTTACCGTTAGCGCGTGCCTGAGTTGCCTGAGGTCGAAGCACTCGCCGCCTACCTGCGTGAGCGGGCGGTCGGGCACGCCGTCGACCGGTTCGAGGTAGCGTCCTTCAGCGCGCTGAAGACGTTCGACCCACCGCCGAGCGCCGTTGCCGGCCGTGCCATCACCGGAGCCGGACGGCACGGCAAGTTCCTGGACATCGAGCTCGGGGGCGACCTGCATCTGGTCGTGCATCTGGCCCGGGCGGGCTGGCTCCACTACCGGGACACGTTCAAGTCGCCCGCGCCACTCAAGCCCGGCAGCGGGCCGATCGCGCTGCGTATCCGCCTCGACGACGGCTCCGGCTTCGACCTCACCGAGGCCGGGACGCAGAAGTCACTGGCCGCCTATCTCGTACGTGACCCGAATGAGGTACCCGGCGTGGCGCGGCTCGGCCCCGACGTGCTGGCGGTCGATCGGGACACGTTCGCGGAACGCCTGCGCAGCCGCCGGGGCCAGGTCAAAGGCGTGCTCACCGACCAAGAGGTGCTGGCCGGCGTAGGCAACGCCTACTCCGACGAGATCCTGCACGTGGCCAAGCTGTCGCCGTTCGCACTGACCAACCGGCTCACCGAGGAGCAGATGACCGCCCTGTACGAAGCGACACGCCAGGTGGAGACGGACGCCGTCGCTCGATCGGTGGGTCAGCGGGCCGCCGAACTGAAGGGCGAGAAGCGCGCCGGCCTGCGCGTCCACGCCCGTACCGGGCTGCCATGCCCGGTCTGTGGTGACACCGTGCGTGAGGTGTCCTTCGCCGACAAGAGCCTGCAGTACTGCCCGACGTGCCAGACCGGCGGCAAGCCGCTGGCCGATCGGCGCCTGTCGAAGTTGATCCGTTAGCACCGTAGCGGTTACCGAACGTGCGTGCCGCACGGACTTGGTCTCCGCGTGGGAAAGGGGGCACAACGTCCACTTCTCCCGGCCCGATCCATCGGTATAGTGGCCCGGTCCCAAGCTTCGTCCACGGCACGGACGGATTCGGCGGCCGCGCCGCGATCCGAGACCTCGTGGCGGTGCGTAATGTTCTTCGGGGTTGCCGGCCGGTAGCCGGCAAACCGAGCCGGGATCCCACGCCCGGGCCTCGAACGTCGGTGGGCGGTACGTGATGCGGGAGGATGTTGGCGAGGTGACCACGAGCCTCCATCGCCCGGCGACGAAAAGCAGCCGGAGCAGCATGCCGTTTGACAGCTTCGAGTGGCAGGAACAGCCACCGAGCAACGGCGTACCCCGGTCGGCGTGGACCCGCTCGCACCGCCGCCTCTCGCGCTGGCACCGGCCGTACACGCTGATCCTGATTCTTTTGGATCTCACCTCGACTCTGCTGGCGAGCTGGATCGCGGCGACCTTCCTGGAGAAGGCGAAATCCGGGTTCCTGGACCGGCAACTGCTCTTCCTGCACGACGACCAGCTCTTCTACTTCTTCGCCTACCTGGTGTTACCGCTCGGCTGGATCATCCTGCTCTGGGCTAACGGCACCTATGACCGCCGTTACCTGGGCCTCGGCAGCGAAGAGTTCAAGCGCGTCGTACGCGCCTCGGTCGCGGTCGTGGCCTGCGTGTCGCTGCTGGCGTTCGCGACCGTGACGTCGCTGTCGCGTGGCACGGTCGCCACCGTCTCGCTGTGCGCGTTGTTGTTCATCCTGGTCGGCCGGTATTTCGCCCGGCAGGTGCTGCACCTGGCCCGCAAGCGGACCGGCCACGGCGCGCACCGGATGGTCCTGGTCGGAACGCTGCCCGAGGCGCTCGAGGTCTACACCGCGGTCACCCGAAGCACGGCCGCCGGCCTCATTCCGGTCGCGATCCACATCACCGACGGATACGCGGCGGCCCGCGGAATCGAAACCCCGGTTCCCGTGTACGCCGGCCGCGACGTGCTGTCACTCGTTCGTGAGGTGGGTGCGGACACGATCGCGGTCTGCGGCTCCGCCAGCGCCGAGCCCGGCGAGCTGCGCCGGCTGGCCTGGCAGCTCGAGGGCACGGGCGTGGACCTGGTGGTCGCGCCGCAGCTCACCGACATCGCCGGCCCGCGCGTACACATCCGTCCGATCGAGGGCCTGCCGCTGCTGCACGTCGAGGAGCCGACGCTCTCCGGTCCCGGCTGGCTGGCCAAGAACCTCCTGGACCGCGTGGCGGCGGCCGTCGGCCTGCTGCTGCTCAGCCCGTTGCTGTTCCTCATCGCGCTGAGCATCCGGATCTCCGACCCCGGCCCGGTGTTCTTCCGCCAGCCCAGAGTCGGCCACGAGGGCCGCACGTTCCGGGTGTGGAAGTTCCGCACCATGTACGTCGACGCCGAGGAGCGCAAGGCCAGCCTCAAGGAGCTGGAGCTCAACGACTCGGACGGCATGCTGTTCAAGCTGAAGGAGGATCCCCGGATCTTCCCGATGGGCCAGCGGCTGCGGGCCAGCTCCCTGGACGAACTCCCCCAGCTGATCAACGTCCTCAGGGGCGAGATGTCCCTGGTCGGCCCGCGTCCGTTGCCTGCCGACGACGGTGACTACCTGGGCGATGTCCGGCGCCGGCTGCTGGTCCGGCCGGGCATCACGGGCCTGTGGCAGGTGTCGGGGCGCTCCGACCTGTCCTGGGACGAGGCGGTGCGGCTCGACCTCTACTACGTCGACAACTGGTCGCTCACCTACGACCTCAGCATCCTCTGGCGCACGATCTGGGTGGTGCTGCGCCGCAAAGGTGCTTATTAAGCTGGCCTCGCTGTCGCTCGGCGGCTCGCGCCTTGTAACCGGTGAGATGCCGCAGTCGCTGCGGTCGCTGCGCTCCCTCCGCTTGATGCGGCATCTCACCGGCGGCGCTCGCGGAGCTGGCTGGCCTCGCTCCGCTCGGCGGATCGGCGGCGGTTTGCTCGGGAGGAGTGCAGCGGACAGGATCTGGGGCGTGGGGAGTCAGGTCGGGAACGTACTGGCCGTCGTCGTGGTGCTGGCGGCGCTGGTCGGTGCGGTCGTGGCCGTCGTGCAGCTGCGGGCCCGGCGCGGCATCGCCACCCCCATGCAGCGCGCCACGTACGACGTGCTGCACACGGCCGCGCTCGCCGCGGAGCCCCTGCGCGGCGGTCTCACCGCGGCGTCCGCCGGGAAGGCGGTGCGGCACCTGCGGACGCTTGTCGGGGCGGTTGGTCTGACCATCGCGGAGGGCGACCGATGTCTAGCGTTCGACGGCCTCGGCAGTCACCACCAGGAACAGCTGACCGGAGCCGCCCAGCGCGCGATCCAGACCAACCGTTCCGTCGTACTCAGTCCGTCTGATCTGCCCTGCGACCGGGTGGATTGCGTCGTGCGTGGTGCGGTCATCGCGCCGCTGGCCGGACCGGACGGCCGGGCCGCGGCCGCGCTGGTGGCCGTGGCGGACGCCCAGCCGGCACCCGGGCTCGTGCAGGCGACGCTGGAGGCGGCGCGCTGGGCAGGATCGCAGCTTGCGCTGGCCGAGCTGGACTCGTCCCGCGAGCGGCTGGCCCGCGCCGAAGTCCGGGCCCTGCGCGCGCAGATCAGCCCGCATTTCATCTACAACGCACTGACCGCGATCGCCTCGTTCGTGCGCACCGACCCGGAACGGGCCCGGGAACTGATCCTGGAGTTCGCTGAGTTCACCCGCTACTCGTTCCGGGCGCACGGCGACTTCACCACACTGGCCGAAGAGCTGCGGTCGATCGACCGCTACCTGACCATCGAGCGAGCCCGGTTCGGCGACCGGCTCCAGGTCCGGCTGCAGATCGCGCCCGAGGTGCTGCCGGTCGGGCTGCCGTTCCTGTGCCTGCAGCCGCTGGTCGAGAACGCGGTCCGGCACGGCCTGACCCGCAAGCCGGGCGTCGGCATGGTGAGCATCGAAGCGCGCGACGCCGGCGCCGAATGCCACATCACGGTCGAGGACGACGGTGTCGGCATGGACCCGGCGGCGCTGGCCGCCGGGGTCGCGGAGGCCACGAACGGTTCCTGGGACGATGCCCAGCACGTGGGCCTCTCCAACGTCGATGAGCGGTTGCGGTCGGTGTTCGGAGATCATTTCGGTCTGGTGGTGGAGACCGCACCGGGAGCGGGTACGAAGGTGAGCATGCGGGTTCCCAAGTTTCACCCACGGGTACGGGCATGAGCCTCGTCGTGCTCGCGGTGGACGACGAGCCCCCGGCGTTGGACGAGCTCGCGTACCTGCTGGACGCGGACGACCGGGTCGCGTACGTACACCGGGCGGCAGACGCGACCGAGGCGCTGCGGGTGCTGCGGGACACCGAGGTCGATGCCGTGTTCCTGGACATCCGGATGCCCGGGCTGGACGGCATGGAGCTGGCCCGCATCCTGCGACGATTCGCGCGGCCGCCGGCCATCGTGTTCGTCACCGCGTACGACGACGGGGCGGTGGACGCGTTCGACCTCGGCGTGACCGACTACGTGCGCAAACCCGTCCGCGCGGAGCGGCTGGGCGAGTCGCTGCGCCGGGTCGCGGAGGTCCGCAGCGCCCCTGCCCCGTTCCCCCGAGAAGACGAGCCGAGCATCCCGGTCGAGCTGGCCGGCACGACCCGGATGCTGCCACGGTCGTCGGTGCGCTGGGTCGAGGCCCAAGGCGACTACGCGCGGCTCCATACCGCCGACGCTTCGCACCTGGTCAGGGTCTCGCTCGCCACGCTCGCGGAGCGGTGGGCGGACGCCGGGTTCGTCCGTATCCACCGGTCGTACCTCGTGCAGCTGCGGTTGGTCGCCGAGCTGCGGCTCACCCC
>JBKOWB010000023.1:0-9003 GCA_046724195.1 Actinomycetota bacterium | reverse complement strand
GTCCGAGGAGGCGCCGGCGGTTCCGTCCGAGGAGGAGCCGACCGCGGACGGCGACCACCATGATGCTGGGGAACGGGACGGCGCCGCGGAGCAGCACCCCCACCCGGCCGGCCGCCCGCTGGGATCCGCGCCGCAGCTCGACTCCGAACCGCTGCCGGCCACCCGCCCCGGCATGCTCCGCCCGCGCTCCCCGGAGGGCTTCTCGCTGCCCGCCCAGCGCCCGGCGTTCGACGCCGGACCAGAGGAGCCGGCCGACATCGCCTGAGCCCGGGCGCGATTACTACTTGTTCATGGCGGTCAGGAAGCGCTCAACGATCGGGACCGCCGCCTCGGCGCCGGCGCCGCCCTTCTGCACCATGACCGCGAACGCGATGTCGCCCTGGAAGCCCACGAACCAGGCGTGGGTGTCCTTCGAGCCTGTCTCGAACTCCGCCGTACCGGTCTTGCCCGACACCGGGCCGCCGGGCACATTGCGCAGACCCCTACCGGTGCCCCTGGTGACCACCTCGCGCATCATGGCCCGCAGCGACGCGACAGCCGCCGCGTCGAGCGGCGCGCTAGCCCCGGCGGGATTCGGTGGCGGCGGATCGAGCACCAGCTTGGGCTGCTCGAAGTGGCCGCGGGCCACCGCCGCGGTGGCGGCCGCCATGGCGAGCGGGCTGACCACGGTCGTGCCCTGGCCGAATGTCGCGGCGGCCAGCTCGGTGGGCGTGTTACCGGACGAGACCTTGCCACTGAACGCGTCGATGCCCAGATCCCAGTCGCCACCCAGGCCGAGCGCGGCACCGGCGCCCTGCAGGCCGTCCGCGCCGAGTTGCGGCGCCAGGCCCACGAACGCGGTGTTGCACGACAGGGCGAAGTCGGTGTGGAACTGGACCTTGCCGAGGGCCTCGTTGTTCGCGTTCTTGAACGTGCGCCCGTCGACCTCGCGAGTCCTCGGGCACTCCACCACCGTCTCGGGCGCGACCTTCTTCCTCTGCAGCAAGCCGTACGCGGAGACCATCTTGAACGTCGAGCCGGGCGCTACCTGGCCGGTGAACGCGGTGTTGACGGCGCCGCCGTCCGGCCCGTTCGAGACCGCGAGCACGGAAGCGTCACTGATCTTCATCGCCACCATGGCGCTGGGCTGCTTCTCGGCCGCGACGGCCGCGTCCGCGGCATTCTGGGCTTTGAGGTCCAGCGTGATCTTCACCGGCTTGCCCGGCGCCGGCTTGGTGCTGAAGATCTGGGTCTCCTCGACGTTGTCGTCGGGCGACGTGCGGGAGATCACCACGGACTGCCCGACCGTGCCGCGCAGCGTCGTGTCGTACCGCTGCTCCAGGCCGCCGTGGCCGACGATGTCGCCCGGGGCGACCGTGTCCGGGTTGGCGTCGATGTCGTCCTTGGTCGCCGCGTCGGCCGTACCGAGCAGGGCGCGCGCGAACGCGCGGGTGGGCGCCAGGTCGCGTACCTCCTCGCGGAAGACCGTGCCCTGCAGCGGCCGTACGTCCTCGCGGATCTTGTCGTAGTCGCCCCGTCGCAGCGTGATCAAGTCGAGGAACGCGCCTGGGTCCGCCTTGTCGACGCGCGACTTGAGGTTCGTCAGGTTGACCGTCACGCCGGCCTTCTTGAACGCGGTATCCAGCGCCTTCGTCAGGCCCGGCAGGTCCTTGATCTTCTCCGGGCTCACGCCGACCGTGACCACGGGTTGCTTCGTCACGATGGGCTTGCCGGCGGCGTCGACGATCGGCGAGCGGTCGGCCGCCACCCGCCGCACCTTGAGCTTGTCCCCGGCGCTGAGCTCGCTGTTGACGATGGCCGGCTCCCAGATCACCCGCCAGCCGTCGCTGCCCTGCTTGGTCATCCGCACCGTGCTCTCGTACGACCACGGGGTGCCGCCGGGCAGCGTCCAGTCCAGCTTGACCGCACTCGACGCGATCTCGCCGGTGACCTTGGGCTTGCCCTGGCGGGTCAACACCAGCGGCGTCCTGGCCAGGTCGCCGGAGAGGCTCTGCAGCTGGTCGACGACGTCGCGGGCCGGGATGCGGCTGCCGTCCGCCGTCACGAACCCGACCTTGTCGAGATTGCCGCTGCGCCAGCCGGCCAGGAACTCGTCCAGCGTGTCTGCCGGCCCGTCCTTGCCGCACGCCGCGACGCCGCCCGCAAGGAGCACGGTTGCCGCTCCGACGCCGACGGCGCGCCGCAGGCGGCCGCGGGCGGGTTGCGGTGAGCGGCGCATGAGCAGTCCTCCTAGGGGTACTGACGGGTAGAACTGAGGGAACGGTAATAGGAGTTGGCCCGCAGCGTCGCCCCGGGCAGGGTGACAAGTATCAAATTCGGTGTCGGATCGGTCAGATTGCGTCCGGAGGCATGACCGGGCGCGATGGCGCACGTTCTACGCTTGGTGCCGAGACATCGACCCACAGAGTCGTGGGTGAGGGGAGCGCCAGGACATGGCTGTCGCCGACGAGGCATTGACCGAATCCGACCCTGAGCTGGAGTTTGTTCCGGGTCCTGGGCTCGCCCTCACCGGGCGGCTCGGCACGTCGGATCATGACGGTGACCTCGAGGAGCCACTGCCCAACGCCGAGCGCCTGGTGGCCGACGCGGTCGCTCTGGCCGGGGACGACCACACCACCGCGGCACTGGTTGATCGTTTCTGGCGGTTCGCGCCCGACGAGGAGCTGGTCGGCTTCACCCCGGAGGAGATGTACGAGGCCGCGCTAGCGCACCGGGAACTCGCCGCGGTCCGGCTGCCGGGCCAGCTCCAGCTCGCGATCAGCCCGCCCGACAAAGAGGAGCCGCGCACCGTCCTGCAGATCGTCACGGACGACATGCCGTTCCTGGTCGACTCGGTGGCCGCCCTGCTCACCGCGCAAGAGCTGGAAGTTCACCTGCTCGTCCATCCGCTGATCGTGGTGCGGCGCGAGCCGCTGGGTGCGCTCGCCCAGGTCGAGGCGGACGTCGAGCCCGACGACGCCATCGACGGCGACATCGTGGAGAGCTGGATCCGCATCGAGATCGATCCCATCCGCGACCCCGCCGCGCGCGAGCAGCTGCACAACGAGGTGCGGCGGGTGCTCACCGACGTCCGGGACGCGGTCGAGGACTGGCCGCGAATGCGCCAGCGCGCGTTGGTCATCGCGGATGAGCTGGCCGCGGCCCGCGGCTCGGACACCAAGCTGCCGGTTCCGGACAAGGACGTCACCGATTCGATCGAGCTGCTCAAGTGGCTCGCCCACGATCACTTCACATTCCTGGGCTACCGGGAGTACTCGCTGGCCGACGGCGTGCTGACCGCGGTGCCGGGCACCGGGCTGGGCATCCTGCGCGGCGACAGCAACCCGCGCAAGCTGTCCTCGTTGACGCCGGAGGCCTACCAGCGGGCGCTGGAGAAGCGGCTGCTGGTCATCACCAAGGCCAACTCCCGGGCCACCGTGCACCGGTCGGCGTACCTGGACTACATCGGCGTCAAGGTCTTCGACGCGGCCGGCCAGGTGGTCGGCGAGCGCCGCTTCCTCGGCCTGTTCTCGAGTTCGGCGTACCGGACGAGCGTGCGCGAATTGCCCGTGGTCCGGCGCAAGGTGATGGAGGTGATGGACCGCTCCGGCCTGTCGCCGCGCGGGCACTCCGGCAAGGACCTGCTGCAGATCCTCGAGACCTATCCGCGCGACGAGCTCTTCCAGATCAAGACCGATGATCTGTACGAGGCGGTCATCGGCGTCCTGCGGATGGCGGGCCGGCGGCAACTGCGCTTGTTCCTGCGCCGCGACGGGTACGGCCGATTCATATCGTGCCTGATCTACCTGCCCCGGGACCGGTTCACCACGGCCAACCGGCTGTGCATGCAGGAGATCCTGTTACACGAGCTCAACGGCATTGGCCTCGACTACACCACCCGGGTCACCGAGCGGATGCTCGCCCGTGTGCACTTCATCGTGCGTACCGACCCGGCCGACCCGCCCGGTCCGGTGGATCCGAACGCGCTGGCCGAGATGCTCGCCGACGCGACCCGGATGTGGGACGACGACTTCTCCCTGGTGCTTGAGCGCAAGCTTGGCGAGGAGCAGGGAAAGGACCTGTTCGCCCGGTACGCGAACGCTTATCCGGACAGCTACAAGGACGGGCATACGCCGTACGAGGGGATGCAGGATCTGGCGAAGCTGGAACTGCTGGAGGAGCCCGGCCAGCTCGAGATGCACCTCTACCGCAAGCGGCACATGACCAACACCGGCACGGCCGAGCCGGACGACGCGGACGTGCGGTTCAAGGTCTACCGGTTCGGCGAGCCGATGATGCTGTCCGCGGTTCTCCCGGTGTTGCACTCGCTCGGCGTGAAGGTCATCGACGAGCGCCCGTACGAGATCCGCCGCGCCGACGGCACCGCCTACCTGTACGACTTCGGCCTGCAACCGCCGGCCGCGCACCGCGAGCTGTCCGAGGTGCGCCCGCAGGTGGAGAACGCGTTCGCGGCGGCCTGGCGGGGCGAGGCCGAGGTGGACGGCTTCAACGAGCTGGTCCTGCGCGCCGGCCTGACCTGGCGCCAGGTCGTGGTGTTACGGGCGTACGCGAAGTATCTGCGCCAGGCCGGCCACGTCTTCTCGCAGCGCTACGTCGAGTCCACGTTCATCGCGTACCCGGAGATCGCCCGGCTGCTCGTGCGGCTGTTCGAGACCCGTTTCTCGCCTCGGCTCGAGGCCGGCGAGCAGCAACGGACCCGTCTGTCGGAGGAACTCGTCGAGCGGATCACCGGGCTGCTCGACGGCGTGGCGAGCCTGGACCAGGACCGGATCCTGCGGTCGTACCTCACGCTGATCCAGGCGACCCTGCGGACCAGCTTCTTCCAGCGCGGCCCCGACCAGCGGCCGAAGTCGTACGTGGCGTTCAAGCTGGACCCGCAGGCCATCCCGGACCTGCCGCAGCCGCGCCCGAAGTACGAGATCTTCGTCTACTCGCCGCGGTTCGAGGGCGTGCACCTCCGCTTCGGCGCCGTCGCCCGCGGCGGCCTGCGCTGGTCGGACCGGCGCGAGGACTTCCGCACCGAGATCCTCGGCCTGGTCAAGGCGCAGATGGTGAAGAATGCCGTCATCGTCCCGGTGGGCGCCAAAGGTGGCTTTGTGCTGAAGCAGAAGCCGGGTGATCGCGACGAGGCCGTCGGCTGCTACCGCCTCTTCATCACCGCGCTGCTGGATGTCACGGACAACATCCTCAGCGGCAAGATCGTGCCGCCGCGTGACGTGGTCCGGCACGACGCCGACGACCCGTACCTGGTGGTGGCCGCGGACAAGGGCACAGCCACGTTCTCCGACATCGCCAACGAGATCTCGGTGGCGAAGGACTTCTGGCTCGGCGACGCCTTCGCCTCCGGCGGCTCCGCCGGCTACGACCACAAGAAGATGGGGATCACCGCCCGCGGCGCGTGGGAGTCGGTCAAGAAGCACTTCCGGGACATGGGTACGGACACCCAGGCGCAGGACTTCACGGTGGTGGGCGTCGGCGACATGTCGGGCGACGTGTTCGGCAACGGGATGCTGCTGTCCGAGCACATCCGGCTCGTGGCCGCGTTCGACCACCGCCACATCTTCCTCGACCCCTCGCCGGACGCGGCGATCTCGTATGCGGAGCGCAGGCGCCTTTTCGACCTGTCCCGGTCGTCGTGGGCCGACTACGACGCGTCGCTGATCAGCGAGGGTGGTGGCGTTTTCCCGCGCACCGCCAAGTCCATCCCGATCTCGCCGCAGGTCCGCGCCGCGCTCGACCTCGGCGACGCGACTACGCTCAGTCCCGCCGAACTGATGAAGGCGATCCTGCTGGCACCGGTCGATCTGCTGTGGAACGGCGGCATCGGCACGTACGTGAAGGCGTCCACCGAGACGCACGCCGACGTGGGCGACAAGACCAACGACGCGATCCGGGTGAACGGCCGGGACCTGCGCGTCAAGGTTGTCGGCGAAGGCGGCAACCTGGGTCTCACCCAGCGCGGCCGGATCGAGTTCGCCCGTACGGGCGGCCGGATCTTCACCGACTTCATCGACAACACCGCCGGCGTGGACTGCTCCGACCACGAGGTCAACATCAAGATCCTCCTGGGCGGCGCGGTGACCGACGGCGAGTTGACCATGCCCGACCGCGACGAGCTGCTGGCCGCGATGACGGACGAGGTCGCGGAGCTGGTGCTGCGGGACAACCACGAGCAGGCCACCGCCCTGGGCAACGCGGTCGCCCAGGCGCACTCGCTGCTTCCGGTGCACCGCCGGATGCTGTCCACCATGGAGAGCACCGGCCAGCTCAACCGCGAGCTGGAGGCGCTGCCGACCGACCGCGAGCTGGCGAACCGGTACGAGGCCGGCCAGGGGCTCACCGCGCCGGAATTCGCGGTGTTGCTCGCGTACGTGAAGATCTCGGTCGAACGCGAGGTGCTCGCGGACCCGCTGGTCGACGAGCCCTGGACCACCAACGTGCTGGCACGGTATTTCCCGACGCCGCTGCGCGATCGGTTTGCCGCCCGGATGGGCGGGCACCGGCTGCGGCGGGAGATCATCTCGACGTCGCTGGTCAACGAGGTCGTCAACCGCGGCGGGACGTCGTTCGTCTACCGCGCCATGGAGGAGAGCGGGGCGTCCGCGGCCGACGTCGTCCGGGCGTACGTCGTCATCCGCGACGTCTACGGCCTCAACGATCTGTGGGCCGCCGCCGAGGCGCTGGAGAACAAGGTGCCCACGGAGGCGCAGACGCTGGTCTACCTGGAGACCCGGCGGCTCCTCGACCGCGCGGTCCGGTGGCTGGTCAGCAACCGCCGCTCGCCGGTCGACGTGTCGGGCGAGATCGCGCGCCTGCGCCCGGGCGTCCAGAGCCTGCTCCCGCAGCTGCCTGGCGTGATGGTGGGTGACGAGCGGGAGTCGATGCTTGAACACGTCGACTCGATGGTGGACCGCGGCGTTCCCCGCGAGCTGGCCGAGGCGGTGGACCGGGTCGTGTACGGCTTCGGCCTGCTCGACGTGCTGGAGACCGCGAAGGCCACCGGCCGGGACGCGACCGAGGTGGCGCAGGTCTACTTCGTCATCTCGTGCCGATTCCAGATCGACGCGCTGCTGTCGCACATCTCCGCGCTGCCGCGCAACGACCGGTGGCAGACGCTGGCCCGGATGGCTCTGCGCTACGACCTGTACGCGGCACTGGCCGGACTGACCGCTGAGGTCCTGCAGTCGACGCCCTCGGACGCGACGCCGGAGGACCGGGTGTCGGAGTGGGAGCAGGTCAACGCCGCGTCCATCGCCCGGGCCGGAAATGCGATGGGCAACGTGGAGGATTCGCCGGTCGACCTGGCTGCGTTGTCCGTGCTGCTCCGCCAGATCCGTACGCTGGTCAAGACCTCGGCGGCGGCCTGAGGCCGTTTGGTTGTCGGCCGGCGCTACCGCTCGCGGGCTCGACCTCCTCGTCGTAGTGCTTGGAGATCGCGCGGGCCACGCGGTGCGGGACGCGATGCTCGGCCGCGTGGCCCTGGCCGTACATGAGCAGGCGTCGCGTGCGCGGCAGCGCACGCTCCAACGCGTCAAGCCGCTCGCCGAGGTGACGGGGACTCTTGTCCCCGCCCATGAGCAGGATCGGCAGGTCCAGTTTGGCGTAGGCGTCGAGCCGCACGCCCAGCGCGTCGATCGCGTCGCAGTCGTCGAGCTGGCGCCCGATCGGTGCACGCATCTCGGGTTGCCGGCCCAAGGCCACGCCGGCCGCCCAGCAGAGCAGCGGGTTCATACCGACCACGTCGCGCAGGAAGATCGCGAACGCCTTGCCCGCCTTGCCATTGTCAAAGGCCTCCCGGGCCGGCATCAGCTTCGGGCCGCCGAGCGGCTCGCCGATCACGATCGGAGGCTCGTAGAGCACCGCGCCCGAATAGGCATCCGGCGCCGCGACGAGGGCCTCGAGTGCCAGCACGGCGCCCGACGAATGGCCGACGAGCAGCGGCTTGTCGAGCCGGCCTGCGATCGCGGCGACGTGCACCACCTCTTGCGCCATGGTGACCGGTGGGCCGTCGAGGTCCAGCCGGTACTGCCGGCGGTGCAGCCGGAGCGTCCGGAAGCGCTGATTGAGCAGGTCCGTCACCGGGGCCCAGGTGGTGCTGTCGCCCATCCCGCCGTGCAGGACCAGGATCGGCGTCCCGATGCCCTCGTCGATCGCCCGAACGGTCGACCCGTCGCTCGCGGTAGCCTCCATGCTCCCCCCTTAGCGTTGCTAAGGTCAACTTAGCATCGTTAAGCTAGTGGTGTGAAGGGCCTATCGCGCGACGTGCTCATCGAGACCGGGCTGCGATTGCTCGACGAGGTGGGCCTCGACGGCCTGACCGTCCGCCGGCTCGCTACGGAGCTCAGGGTGCAGTCGCCGGCGCTGTACTGGCACTTTCGCACCAAGCAGGAGCTGCTGGACGAAATGGCCAAGGCCGTCATCGCGTCCGCGGAACTCCGCCCGCCCCGCGATGACGAAAGTTGGCAGGAGTGGCTCGCCGGTCGCGCCCGGGCGTACCGCCGCGCCATGCTGGCCCATCGCGACGGAGCCCGACTGGTCGCCTCGGCCCGCCGGGCTCCGGAGACCGTGCGCCGCTTCGACGCCGAACTGGAGGCGATGGTCCGCCGCGGCTTCACTCCGGTAGAAGCACTCCGCACGATCGCTGCGCTCAATCACTTCGTCGACGGCTCGGTGCTCGAGGAGCAAGCATCGACCCCCGACCGCAACCCCGAGATCACCGACCTCCCGACGCTGCTGAAGGCACTGCGCGACGGGCCCCCGATGGGTACGGAAGTCTTCGAACACGGCCTCCGCATCCTGATCCGCGGAATAGAAGCGGAGCTGGCCGCCCACTAGTCAGGCCCTGTCGGCGGGGTTGCGCCTTCGGTGGGCCTGGGCCGTGCCGTCGGCGGCCCTGGGCTTTGGCGCGTCGCGGCGCGCTTGGGTTGAAGATCGGTGGTGCTATATAGCCTGTTGCGGTTTGTATGGGGGTTGGGGGTGATCAATGGCCGGATCTTTCCGGTT
>JBKOWB010000440.1:0-3774 GCA_046724195.1 Actinomycetota bacterium | reverse complement strand
ACGGCTGATCGCGGACCTCATCGCTCCCACCACGGGAACCATCGCGGTCGCCGGGCAGCCGGCCGCCAAGGCGCGACTCAAGCAGGAGTACGGCATCGCGTTCCAGCAGTCCGGGCTGTTCGAGTGGCGGACCGTGCTGCGTAATGTCGAGCTGCCGCTCGAGCTGCGCGGGATGTCCCGGGCCGACCGGAAGGCCCGCGCGGAGGAGATGCTCGCGTTGGTCGGGCTACCCGACTTCGCCGATCATTATCCGGCGCAGCTGTCCGGCGGCATGCAACAGCGGGTCGCGATCGCCCGTGCGCTCGCGGTGTCGCCGCCGCTGCTGCTGATGGACGAGCCGTTCGGCGCGCTGGACGAGATGACCCGCGAACGCCTCCAGACCGAGCTGCTGCAGATCTGCGCCCAGACCGCAACCACCACGGTCTTCGTCACCCACTCCATCTCGGAGGCGGTATTCCTGTCCAATCGGGTGGTCGTGATGTCACCGCGTCCGGGCCGGATCACCGCGTCCATCGACGTGGACCTGCCGACCCGCGACGATGCGGCCCGCCAGTCCCCGGCGTTCTTCGACGCGATCACGGCGGTCCGGCGGGCGCTGCGGGCCGCCCCGGCGGTGGCGCCGTGACCGTGGTCAGGCGGGTTCTCCCGCCCATCGTGTTCGGCGTGCTGGTGGTGGTCGCCTGGCAGCTCACGGTCACCGTAGGCCGGATCGCGCCGTTCATCGTGCCGGCGCCGTCAGCGATCTGGGCCGAGCTCGTCGAGCAGCGGACCAACGTCTGGAACGCCGCGCTGGCCAGCGGCCTGAACGCCCTCATCGGACTGATCGGCGGCGCGGCCGCCGGCGTCCTCGCGGCCCTGGTGGCGAGCCGGTTCCGGCCGCTCAGCGAGGTGTCGGTGCCGTTCGCGGCGGTGCTGAACGCGCTGCCGATCATCGCGCTCGCGCCGATCCTCAACAACATGTTCGAGTCGACGAGCAGCGTTCCGCGCCGGCTCGTCGCCGGCATCATCGCGTTCTTCCCGGTCTTCATCAACACGCTGCGCGGCCTGCGCGAGGTCGATCCCATCCACCGCGAGCTGATGCACAGCTACGCCGCCAGCGGCTGGACCTTCGCCCGCAAGGTGCGCCTGCCCGGGGCGCTCCCCTTCGTCTTCACGGGCCTGCGACAGGCGTCCTCGCTGGCCGTCATCGCGGCGGTGGTCGCCGAGTACTTCGGCGGCCTGCAGGACGGGCTCGGCTCGCGGATCACGTCCGCGGCCGCGTTCACCGCCTACCCTCGTGCCTGGGCCTTCGTGGTCGGCGCCTGCCTGCTCGGACTCGTCTTCTATCTCTCCACGCTCCTGCTGGAGCGGCTCGTCATGCCCTGGAAGTCCCGTCTTATCACTTGAGGAGCCCGCGTGAAGAAAACACGTCTCGTGCTCGCTACCGCTCTTCTGCTCGCGGCCTGCGGGACCGCCGACACCCCGTCGACCCCCGCCCCGGGTGGCAGCGGCGGTGCCCTGACCCCCGTGAAGCTGCAGCTGCAGTGGTTCTACCAGTCCCAGTTCGCCGGCTACATCGCCGCGGTCGATCAGGGTTTCTATAAGGAGCAGGGCCTCGATGTGCAGCTGCTCGAGGGTGCCGTCGACATCGTCCCGCAGACCGTGCTGGCCCAGGGCAAGGCCGACTACGCGGTCGCCTGGGTGCCCAAAGCGCTCGCCTCCCGCGAGCAGGGCGCCAACATCACCGACGTGGGCCAGATCTTCGCCCGCTCCGGCACGTACCAGGTCGCCTGGAAGGACAGCGGCATCACCTCGCCGGCGAACTTCAAGGGCAAGAAGATCGGCAACTGGGGCTTCGGCAACGAGTTCGAGCTCTTCGCCGGCATGACCAAGGTCAACCTCGACCCGGGCAAGGACGTCACGCTCGTCCAGCAGCAGTTCGACATGCAGGCGCTGCTCAAGAAGGAGATCGACGCCGCCCAGGCGATGAGCTACAACGAGTACGCCCAGCTGCTCGAGGCCAAGAATCCGGCGACCGGCAAGCTCTACACCCCCGACGACTTCTCCATCATCGACTGGAAGCAGGTCGGCACATCGATGCTCCAGGACGCGGTCTGGGCCAATACGGCCAAGCTCAGCGACCCGGCCTACCAGCAGCAGACCGTGAAGTTCCTGCTCGGCACGATCAAGGGCTGGGCGTTCTGCCGGGACAACCCCGAGAAGTGCCGCGACATGGTGGTGGCGAAGGGTTCCAAGCTCGGCAAGAGCCACCAGTTGTGGCAGATGAACGAGGTCAACAAGCTGATCTGGCCCGCACCGGGCGGCATCGGCGTGGTCAACGACGCCGACTGGAAGCAGACCGTCGACATCTCGCTGACCACGAAGAACCAGACCGGCGACACGGTGTTGAAGAAGGCACCGGAGGGGATGGCGTATACCAACGACTACATCAACCAGGCGATCACCCAGGCGAAGGCGGCCGGCATCGACGTGAACGGAGCGTCGTTCAAGCCGCAGACGGTGACGCTGAACCCCGCCGGCGCTTAGCGGCGGTGTGTCACGATCCTGGCGCCGTCCTGAAGGCGTTCGCGGTGTTCAGCATGCCGGCCTTCACGAGCGTGCGGCTCAACGGGCGGGTGAGCTCGGCCAGCCGGACCATCCCGTCCTCGCCGAGCGCGCCGTACGCGGGCATGGCGAGGCGGTCGGTGGTGGCTTCGAGGTCCGCGCGCAACCGCCGGCCGGCCTCGGTCAGCGCGGGCGCGTGGCCCTCGATCAGGCCGCGCGTGCGGAGCCGGTCAGCGGCGTCCGCCCATTGCGGCGGGCTCCAGCCGCGGGTCTCGTACAGGAATCGGGCGTCCGTCTCGCCGGACGCGATGTGCAGGAGCATCGCCTCCAGGCCGGTCAGGCCGGCCGTCAGCAGGGTGGCGACGTGGCCGTCGCCGCGGAACTCGCGCAGCACCGTCTGGGCGTGCCACAGGATCAGATGGGACTCGTCGGGCCAGGGCAGCTCGGCGTGCGCGGCGTACAGCGGGCGGCCGTACGGGACCAGCGTCGCGGCCTCGGCGGCGCGGCGCGCCAGCCGGGCGGCCTCGGCCACCTCCGGGCCGTGCACGGCCGCGCCCAGGCCCCGGGTCAGGGCGGCATCGGCGGCCTCCAGGCGAGCCTGCAGGATGGCCGCCGGCGTGGTCTTCTCCCACGCGGCGGGCAGCGCCCGCGCCACCACCTCGGGCGCGAAGTTGTAGAACATGGCCACTACGGGGCCCGGCCCGACCGGCCCGAGCGCGGCGCCGCGAGAGGCGAAGTAGCCGGTCGCGGCGTCGAGCCCGAGGGCGGCGAACCGCTCGGTGGACTCCGGCACGAAGTAGATCATCGCGTGCAGCGGCTCGGTGACCCGCCAGGCCCGGTGTACGGGCGGCTCGCGATCGCGCTGTGCCGATGATTCGCTCCCTCGTGCGGCGCTTGGAGGCGACGTCTTCCCTCCGCTGCGCTCCGGTCCAGACGCCGCCGCGCCAACTCTGTCGCTCACTGGGCATCCTCCATCGGTATCGGCTGGGCCACGGCGTCCACGACCCCGGTCCCGTGTGGCGGCGGCGGCCGGTCCGGCATCCGGGTGTTGAGCCGGCCGCGGCGGGTGACCTGGCACGTCACCATCCGTACCGGTGGCGGCGGCTCGCGGAACGGCCCGGTACCCCAGCGCACCCAGATGGGGACGCGCCCGGCCGCGGCCTCGGCGAGCAGCTTGGCGACCGTCCGGCGCCGGGCGGGGTGGTCGACCTCGATGGCCAGCGGCGGCCC
>JBKOWB010000093.1:0-4119 GCA_046724195.1 Actinomycetota bacterium | reverse complement strand
GTGCGGGCGCGGCGCCCGGCGGTCCGGCTGGGGGTGCGGGCGCGGCGCCCGGCGATCCGGCTGGGAGGGCGGGCATGGCGCCCGACGATCCGGCAAGGACTGCGGGCGTAGCGCCCGACGATCCGGGCAGGAGTGCGGACGCAGCGCCCGACGAGGATCTCGTGCCGGATCTGCCCGGGCTCGGGCGGGCACTGCAAGCCGTCGCGTTTCCGCCGCAGGGCCGCACGATCGTCGGCTGGGACGATTTCTTCGGTGCCGCGCGGACGGCGGAGATGGAACGCGAGGCCAATGCCGCGCTCGGCACGATTTCCCGGGCCGCCTGCACGCCGGTCACCAGCGCCGCGGAGGTGCTCGACCTCGCCGCCGACGGGCGGCTGCACAAGGTGGCCGAGAAGGTCTTTCCCGACCTGCCGCCCGACGAGACCGCCGGGCGGATCGGCGAGCTCGTCACGCTGCTCCTGGCGCTCGCGGCGCTACACGGCGGCGTCGCCCGCTGGCGGCACAGCTGGACCGGCACTGCCGAGCTCGTCACGCTGGACGGCGGGCACCTCGACCTCGCCGGCTTCGCCGCCCAGATCGGGGACCCGTCCACCGTCGGGGCGGCCAGGGAACGGCTGGCGGCGATGGGCATCGACGTGGCTGCCGCACCGAGTGCCGGAACCGCGCGTGCCGACGTGGTCGGCGGCGTTGTCAACCTACTGGTCGACGGCTCGCGCACCGATCTGCTGATCGTCGACACCGGACTGTTCCTGGTGCCCGGGCTGCCCCGCTCGCGTAACGGTATCGCAAAGCGTCGGCTGGCGGAATTCGCGGCGGCGGACGGTGCGCAGCGCGACCAGGCCGTTCCGGGCAGCCGGTTCGTGCCGTACGCGGATGTGGCCGGTGCGACCCGAACCCGGCGTACCCCGAAGTGCTGGGACCTGAGCATGCGCGACGGCGGCACCCTGACACTGCGCACCGCGCTGGACTCCGACGAGCTTCCGGGCGGGTGGGCCGCGCTCGATGAGGCGATGGCGTTCCTGGCCCGCACTCGATGAGAGCCGTGCCGAGATCACGTGCCGGCGCTGAGGGAAAGACACACAACCGGCTGAACCTCTTGGCCGTCCGGTCCGTGCGTATGAATAGTCGGTCACATCTCCGACGGACGGGGAATCAAAGCGTCACATCGCGTCACAATGAACTCAGGTGTTGTTCGCTTTACCCTGCCGCAAATCGGGTAGAGAACACCGGGGCGAGACGGGGAAAATCGCCAGGTACGAGGGGGGTGGGGCGCCGATGGAGCGGGGACCTGTCGCGCTCTTCGGAGCCATCGTCGCGGTCGGCCTCGGGCCGGCGATGTGGCTAGGCGCTCAATTCGGCACTGTGGCTCTGACGCCGAACAGCCCGCCGGCCGCCACCTCCGGGCAGGACCCTAGCCAGTCGCATGACACGAGCAAGGGTGGCGGTGCCGGATCGGCGCGCGAAGACCCGTCCGTCGTCCTCGAAACCAAGCCGCGGGCCAATTACCGGCCGCTGCACCCGACGCCTTCGGCGAGCCCGTCCGCGACCGGCGCGACGTCCACGCCGACCCCGGACCAGACGACCGGCGACGCCACCACGACGCCGACGCCGAGCGCCGAGCCGTCATCCCCACCGACGGATTCGACGACCCAGCCCACCGACCCGCCGACCGGGGGCACCGGCGACCCGCCGCCCTCACCGCCGCCGACGAGCTCCGACCAGGACGCCCACGCATCCGTCGTGTAGCCGGCCGCCCGCAACGAGGCGGCTAGCCGGCCCCCGCAACCAGGGGGTCAGCCGGACGCCCCAACCACGCGGCCTAGACCTGGCGTCAGTCCGTCTTGGTCAAGGCCACCACCGGGATCCTGCGACCCGCCCGCTTCTCGTGCTCGGCGAAGAACTGGTACTTCTGCTTGATGGCCGCCCACTGCCGGTCGTAGTCGTCGCCGGTCAGCGGCGTCGCCAGGGCCGTGAAGTCCTGCCCTGGCGTCTCGACCGTGACGTTCGGATCGGCGATCAGGTTGCGATACCACTGCGGATCCGCCGGCGCGCCATCATTCGAGGCGATCACCATCAGTCGATCCCCGTCCCGTACGGCCATCATCGGGGTGGTGCGTCGCTTGCCGGAGACGCGACCCATCGTGGTGAGCAGCAGCAACGGCCGGTCGCGCATGGAGGCGCCGCCGTCCGCCCGGAACTGCTGGATCAAGGTTCGGTTGTAGGCGCGTCGATCTTGGGGCATGGTCATACCAACAGTCCTTCCCCAGGAGGCGTCCAGATATGTCGCCGCGAGGCCGCGAGCCGTCTGGGCGAACCGGTCCCGCAACTCCGGCGGTTCCAGCACCTCGGCGTCTGCGCCCAGCTTGAGCAGTTCGGTGTGGCCCTGCTTGATCGATTCGATCGGTACGACGGTGGTCAGCCAGCCGGAGGAATCCGGCGCACCGGCCGATGCCCGTGCGACCCGGGACATCTCCGGCGGGAATACGAACGCCATGAAATCCAGGGCGCGCGCCGTCATCCGTACCGTCGCCGCCATGGTGTAGACGCTGCGCTCGTACTTCGCCGTCCACTCGTTCCAGAACTCCGCCAGGTCGAACCCGTCGGGCCGCACGACCGGCTCGTCCAATGCCTCCGCGTCCAGGATGTTCGAGACGCGGTAGGCCGTCATCCGGGAGCCGAAGGCTGCCACCAGATACCAGCGTCCGGCTTTCAGTACCACGCCGAGCGGGGCGAGCGTCCGGGTGACCTCGCGGGGGGCTTTCCACCGCCGGTACCGCACCGACAGCTGCCGCGCGCTCCACACCGCATCGGCCACTGTGGCCAGGTAAGGCGTCGGCTCGTCGCCCCGGAACCAACCCGGCGCGTCCAGGTGGAAGCGTTCCCGTACCCGGTCCGCCCGGTCCGCCAACTCGCCCGGCAGCGAAGCCCGCAGCTTGAGCTCGGCGGCGGCGAGGACTGAGCCGAGGCCGAGCTCCGCAGCCGGTCCGGGCATGCCGGCGAGAAACAGCGTGCCGGCTTCGTCGCCGGTCAGCCCGGTCAGGCGGGTCCGGTAGCCGTCGAGCAGCTGATAGCCGCCCGCCGGCCCGCGATCGGCGTAGATCGGCACGCCCGCGGCGTTCAGCGACTCCACGTCGCGATACACCGTGCGCAGCGAGACTTCGAGCTCGTCGGCCAGCGCCTGCGCGGTCATCCGCCCACGCGTCTGCAACAGCAGCAGGAGCGAGACGAGTCGGCTGGCGCGCACCCCAGGACGCTAACCCAAAAACCTGACAACCCCTGACAGCTTTTGTACGGGCATCGCGTCCCCAGACGCACCAGCGGGGAGCCGTGATTCGCCGGGAACCACGACTCCCCGCGTAGGGTCAGAGCGACAGGACGCGGTTCAGGATGTCCCGGTAGCCGCGCAACTCGATCCGGAGCCGTTCGGTGTCCTCGGTGTCGGTCGCGAACGCTTCCCGCTGCGCGCTGAGGCTGGCGGTGAGCTTCTCGACGGCCTCGTCGACCAACCTGGCGGCTTCCTGGGTCGCCTCCTTCGGGTTGTCCACGAAGCGCAGTTGCACGTCGCGCCAGCGGTCATGGAACGACGCCGCGTCCTGCTCGGCAAAGAGCGATCCGAGGTCCGGTCCGGTCACGCTCCCGGGCCGCGTGTCGCCGGCCTCCGTCCTGGCCGTGGCGCCGGTGTCCGAGGCGCCGACCGGTACCGGAATCGGCACGGCGGCGGCGTCGGTGTCCGTGTCACGGTCGGGCGACGTGTCGTCGGCAGCCGCTGTTTGCGGGGCGCCGTCGGCGGTAGCCACGGCCGGGGCGGCGTCGGCGTCGGTCGCGGTGTCAACGTCAGCGCCCGTCGCGGCGGCGTCGGCTTCGAGTGGCTTGCCGGTGGCCGGCTCGACCGCCGCGGGGTCGTCGAAGCCGCCCTCGTCCTTCAGTGCGGCATCTCCGTCGATCCGGTCGGAGGCGCTGGCGTCCGCGTCCGTGTCGGCGGTCGTGGTGACCGTGCCGTCGGGCCCGTAGGTGGTTGTCGTGCCGGCCGTGCTGTCGGTCCGCGTTTCCTCCGTCGCATCGGTCCTCGTTTCGTCCGTCCTCTCGGCGGCGTCCGACGCCTCATCCTTGACCTGGGGG
>JBKOWB010000116.1:0-7062 GCA_046724195.1 Actinomycetota bacterium | reverse complement strand
ATCTGTCGCCCAGACTCCCCCCCAATCTCCCTCGCCGCGGGGGTGCCCCACGGCCCCTTTGCTCCTCAGGGGGGGGGTGCGCCACCGCCGCGTGCCATTTCGACCACAGTTCAAGACATAGATGCCCGCCTCTTGCTAACCGATGTTCGGTCCCGTCAATATGTGTTCAACGCTGGTGAGCAAAGAAAGCTAACTGTTAATTCTTCTGCCTTTCCGCCCGCCGGCCCGTCCCCGCACAGCACACTTTCTCGTAGGGAGAGACGTGACTGCACATCCCCGCTCCGGACGGCTCGGGCGACGCGTCCTCGCCTTGGCCGCGACCGCGTTGGCCGGCTCCATCGGAACCCTGGTCGTCACGGAAAGTCCGGCCGTGGCGTTCGCACCCAAGACGCCGCCGCTCACCACGCCCTGGACCAACCAGGTATCCACGTCCAACCCGCTCCCGGAGTACCCGCGGCCGCAACTCACCCGGCCCGACTGGCAGAGCCTCAACGGCATCTGGCAGTTCGCCGGCGCGTCCAACATCAACAATCCGCCGACGAACACCAATCTCGGCGAGGAGGTGCTGGTGCCGTACCCGATTGAAAGCGCTCTGTCGGGCATCATGCGCCACCAGGACTACATGTACTACCGCCGGACCTTCACCGTCCCGGCCGGCTGGGCGGGCCGCAACGTTCAGCTCAACTTCGGCGCGGTCGACTGGCAGTCCAAGGTCTGGGTCAACGGCACGCTGCTCGGCACGCACGAGGGCGGCTACGACAAGTTCTCGTACAACGTCAGCAACGTGCTGCGCGCCGGGTCCAACGAGGTCATCGTCGGCGTCTGGGCGCCCGTGGAGACACAGGACATCCCGGTCGGGAAGCAGCGGATCAACCGCGGCGGCATCATGTACACGCCGTCGTCCGGCATCTGGCAGACGGTGTGGCTGGAGCCCACCAACGCTGCCCGGATCACCCGGCTCGACACCACCCCGAACGTCTCCGCCGGCGGGCTCGACCTCGTCGTGCAAGGCGCGGGCATCAGCGGCCAGGGCGTCACAGCCGAGGTCCTGTCCGGTGGCTCGGTCGTCGGCACGGCCAGCGGCAGCGTCGGCGCGAACATCCGGGTCCCGGTCCCGAACGCCCACCTTTGGACCCCCGACGACCCCTTCCTGTACGACCTGCGCGTCACCCTGACCGGGACCGGCGGCGGCGACACGGTCGGCGGGTATTTCGGCATGCGCTCGATCGGCAAGGCGATGCTCGGCGGCGTGCTCCGGCCCACGCTCAACGGCAAGTTCGTCTACCAGCTCGGGACGCTGGACCAGGGCTTCTGGCCGGACGGCATCTACACCGCGCCGACCGACACCGCGCTTCGCTTCGATCTCGAGCAGCAGAAGGCCATGGGCTTCAACACGGTCCGCAAGCACATCAAGGTGGAGTCCGACCGCTGGTTCTACTGGGCCGACCGGCTGGGCCTGATGGTGTGGCAGGACATGCCGGCGCTGGCCAGCGGCCGGGAGCCCTCGTCGGCCGGCCGGACCCGGTTCGAGAAGGAACTCCGCGCGATGGTCGACCAGCACAAGGGCATCACGTCGATCGTCCAATGGATCCCGTTCAACGAGGGCTGGGGCGAGTACGACGCGGGCCGCATCGCCGACCTGGTGAAGAGCTGGGACCCGACTCGCATGGTCAACCACGACTCCGGCTCGAACTGCTGCGATTCCGACCCCGACCCCGGCAACGGCGACGTGATCGACGACCACCAGTACCTCGGCCCCGGCATCAGCCGCGCGCCCACGTCCAGCCGGTACGTCGTCAACGGCGAGTACGGCGGCCTCGGCCTCCGCGTGCCCGGCCACGAATGGCCGACCAGCGGCAAATTCGCGTACGAATGGCAGCCCGACTCGAACGCGCTGACCAATCGCTACGTGCAGATCACCAGCAACCTCACGAACCTGATCGCGATGAACGGGCTCTCCGGCTCCATCTACACACAGCCAACCGACGTCGAGGAGGAGCTCAACGGCTTCTACACGTACGACCGGCAGGTCGCCAAAATGGACCTGAACCGGGTGCGGGCGGTGAATCTCCAGGTGCTCGGCACGGCCAACGGCACCACCCTGCCGACCGGCCGGCTGATCTCGTTGCGGGTTACCACGCCGAACTACACCGACCGCTACCTCCGGCATATCAACGGCGTGGCGGCCACCTCGGTGATCAACGCCGGCAGCTCGACCCCGGACAAGCAGGACGCCACGTTCTGGGTGCGGCCGGGCCTGTCCAACAGCGCCTGCTACTCCTTCGAGTCGCGCAACTTCCCTGGCCAGTACCTGCGGCACCGCGCGTTCCGGGTCTACAAGGAGGCTAACGACGGCGGCATTACGTACAACGCGGACGCCACGTTCTGCGCCCGGCCCGGCCTCTCCGGCGGCGGCACATCGCTGGAGGCGTCCAACATGGCCGGCTACTACATGCGGCACCGCAACGCCGAGGTCTGGATGGATCAGAACACGGGCGGCTCCTACAACGACGATGCCACCTGGAACATCGTCGGCGCCTGGTGGAAGAGCGGCGCCGACCTTCCGGTGGGACAGCGACGGTCATTCCGCGTCACCACACCCGGGTACGAGAACCGCTACCTGCGGCACCGCGACGGGCTCGCCCGTACGGACGTGATCGACTCGGGTAGCTCGCTGACCGACCGGCAGGACGCGACGTTCATCGTCCGTGCCGGATTCGCGGACCCGACGTGCTACTCGTTCGAGTCGGTCAACTTCCCCGGCCAGTACCTACGGCACGCGAGCTACCGCCTCCAGAAGTCCTCGAACGACGGAAGCACCATCTTCCAGCAGGACGCCACGTTCTGCGCACAGCCGCCACTCAACGGCGGAAGTGGGAACGTCTCACTCGAGTCCTTCAACTACCCCGGCTATCACTGGCGGCACTACGCCGAGGCGGTGTACATCGCGGCCAACGGCGGCGGCAACACCTGGGACAACCCGAACCTGTACAACGCCGACGCGACGTGGAACAACGCGGCACCACTGGGGTAGCCGCGGCGAGCGGGTAGGGGCCGGGCGGCGCGGGCCGCCCGGCCCCATGTTCGAATATGGCAGTTTTTCGCGCGAGGACTTGACTGAATATGTTGAGAAGTGAGTGAATGCGATCATGACGCTGCTTGAGGTCGTCGATGTCAGCAAGGTGTTCCCGGGGGTACGGGCACTCGACGATGTCTCGTTCACGCTGCAGGCGGGCCAGGTGCACGCCCTGGTGGGCGAGAACGGCGCCGGCAAGTCCACTTTGATCAAGGTGCTCACCGGCGTCTACCAGCCGGACGGCGGCGAGGTGCGCTACCGCGATGAGCAGGTCACCTTCGCGACGCCGATGGACGCCCAGCGCGCCGGGATCTCCACGATCTACCAGGAAGTCAACCTCATCCCGCTGATGAGTGTGGCGCACAATCTGTTCCTCGGCCGCGAGCCGCGCAACCGGCTCGGGCTGCTCGACGAGGACCGGATGAATCGCGAGGCGAGTGAGATCCTCCTCCGCTACGGCGTCACCACGGACGTCCGCCGCCAGCTCGGCACGCTCGCGCTCGGCGCGCAGCAGATGGTTGCGCTCGCCCGCGCGGTGATGATCGAGGCCAAGGTCGTCATCATGGACGAGCCCACGTCGTCGCTGGAGCCACGTGAGGTCGAGACGCTGTTCGGCGTCATCCGCGACCTCCACGCCCAAGGCATCGGCATCATCTACGTCAGCCACCGGCTCGACGAGCTCTACCAGATCTGCGACGCCGTCACGATCCTGCGTGACGGCAAGGTGGTGCACGCCGGCGCGCTCGCCGGCCTGGAACGCATCCGGCTGGTCTCGCTCATGCTCGGACGGGATATGGCGGAGGTGCGCCGCGAGGGCGCCACCGCGTTCTCCGGCGAGATGAGCGGCGACGTCCACGCCGCGCCGGTGCTGCGGGTCATCGACCTGAACAGCCGGCGCAAGCTGCACGACATCAGCTTCGACGTGCGTCCGGGCGAGGTGGTCGGCCTCGGCGGCCTGCTCGGCGCAGGCCGCAGCGAGACCATCAAGGCGATCGGCGGTGCCTACCCGCTCGACGGCGGTGACGTCCAGGTCGACGGCAAGGATCTGAAGCGCCCGACGACGGTCGCGGCGGTCAAGGCGGGCATCGCGATCCAGCCGGAGGACCGCAAGGCCGAGGGCATCGTCGCGGGTCTTTCGGTACGGGAGAACATCGCGCTGGCCGTCCTCCCCCGGATGTCCAAGCTCGGCTTCGTCTCCGACTCCAAGATCGACGCGATCGTCGAGAAGTACATGACCCGGCTGCGGATCAAGGCGTCCAGCCCGAACCAGCTCGTCGGCGACCTCTCCGGCGGCAACCAGCAGAAGGTGCTGCTCGCCCGCCTGCTCGCCACCGCGCCCAAGGTGCTGCTCCTCGACGAGCCCACCCGCGGCATCGATGTGGGCGCCAAGGCGGAGGTCCAGTCGCTCATCGACGAGCTCGCCTCCGAGGGGCTCGGCGTCGTACTGGTCTCGTCTGACGCAGAGGAACTCATCGAGGGCGCCGACCGGGTGGTCGTGTTGCGCGACGGCGTCGTCGTCGGCACCCTCACCGGCGCCGAGGTGACCACCGAAGACCTACTCGAGACGATCGCCACCGCCGTACCGGAGAACAGCCCCGCACCGGAGGACCAGCATGAGCACTGAGGCTGTGGCCACCCGGCCCGCCATCGACATGGCCCGGATCCGTGCCTGGCTGCCCGCGTACGGTGTGTACGCCGCGATCGCGTTGCTCGTGCTCTACAACGTCGCGTTCACCCCGAACTTCCTGGCCTGGAGCAACGTCCGCATCCAGCTGATCCAGGTGGCGCCGATCGTCATCGTGGCGCTCGGCATGGCGCTGGTGATCGGCACCGAGGGCATCGACCTGTCGGTCGGCTCGGTGATGGCGCTCGCGGCCGCGCTCATCCCGCTCTATCTCGGGTACGGCGTGGTAGCGGCGATCGCGGTGTCCCTGATCGCGGGCGTGGCGGTCGGCTTCGTGAACGGCACGCTGGTCGCCAAGGTGGGCCTGCAACCGATCGTGGCGACGCTCGCTCTCTTCGTCGGCGGCCGCGGCCTGGCGCTGGTCATCTCCGGTGGCCAGCTCAAGGACGTCCGCAATCCGGACCTGCTGTTCCTCGGCTCCGGCGACCTGCTCGGCCTGCCGGTTCTGGTGTGGACCGCGGTTGCACTGGTCCTGATCATCGCGTTCGTCGTACGCCGCACCGTCTTCGGCCGCCGCCTGCTCGCGATCGGCGGCAACCGGGCGTCGTCCGAGCTGGCCGGGCTGCCGGTGAGACGCGTTCTGATCACCGTCTACATCGTCTGCTCGGTGCTCGCCGCGATCGCCGGCATCCTCGCGGTGGCCCGCATCCAGTCCAGCGACGCCTCCGCGGTCGGCCTGCTCATCGAGCTTTCCGCGATCACCGCGGTCGTGGTCGGCGGCACGCCGCTGACCGGCGGCAAGGTACGTGTGCTCGGCACCGTCGCGGGCGCGCTGCTGATGCAGCTCGTGATCGCCACCATGATCAAGCACAATCTCCGGCCGTCCACGACCGAGATGGTGCAGGCCGTCATCATCCTCATCGCCGTGTACGTGGCCCGAGAAAGGAAGACCCGGTGACGCAGGGAATCATGTTGGACCCGCAGGCGCCGGCCACGGTGGTCGCCGCAGACGTGCGCAGGGCCGAGCGCACCGACCGGATCGTCGGGCGCATCCAGCGTCAGGGCGCGCTCGCCGTGCTCGTCGCGGTGGTCATCATCGCGGCCATCGCGTTCCCGAACTTCCGCAGCTTCGACAACACGGCGACAATCCTGGTCGCGGCCGCGCCGCCGATGCTCATCGCGCTGGGCATGACGTTCGTGATCATCACGGGCGGCATCGACCTGTCGGTCGGGTCGCTCTACGTACTCGGCGGCGTCGTCTCCGCGTACGCATCGCAATGGGGTCTGCCGCCCGCGTTCCTCGCACCGCTGGCGGTGTGCGGGGCGATCGGGGTGGCCAACGGGCTGCTGATCGCGTACACCCGGATGGCACCGTTCATCGTCACGCTGGCCGCGCTGCTCGGCGCGCGCGGCTTGATGCGTGCGATCAGCGATGAGGGCTCGACCACCTACCTGGTCAAGAACAGCGCCTTCCGGACGTTCGGCAGTGGCTCCTTCCTCGGCATCGGGTACCCGGTGTGGCTGGTCGCGGCCATCGTGCTGATCGGGATCGTCACGCTGGTCCGGACCAGGTTCGGCCGCGCCGCGTACGCGGTCGGCGGAAGCCAGGACGCGGCCAGCCTGATGGGCGTCCCGGTCCGCCGTACGCAGATCTGGGTCTATGTCATCTCCGGCCTCCTCGCCGGCCTGGCCGGCGGGATCAACGCGGCGAAGCTCGGCTCGGGCGTCACGGTGCTCGGCACGGGCATGGAGCTCGATGCGATCGCCGCCGTGGTCATCGGCGGCACGCTGCTCACCGGCGGTGCGGGCACGATCGCGGGCACGATCGCGGGCGTGCTACTGCTCGGCGTGATCCAAAACATGATCAACCAGGTGGGCAACCTGAACTCGAGCTACCAGCAAGTCATCAGCGGCGCGTTCCTGGCCGTGGTAGTCGTGGCCCAGACTTACCTGGCCCGGATGCGCCGCGTGACATGATTCCTTGGTGATGCCCACGTTCGTCTACGACGGTGACTGCTCCTTCTGCACGTCCTGCGCCCACTTCATCGAACGCCGCATCCCGACCCGCGCCACGGTAGTGCCGTGGCAGTTCGCCGACCTCCCTTCCCTCGGCCTGACCCAGGCGCAGGCCGAGGAGGCGGTGCAATGGGTGGCCGCGGACGGCACGATCGCCTCCGGGCCGGACGCGATCGCGTTGCTGCTGCGCGACGCCGGGCGGCTGTGGGGGTTCGCGGGCCGTGCGCTGCAGTCACGCTTGGTGCGGTTGATGGCCTGGCCCGCGTACCGCTGGATCGCGGACCACCGTCACCTCCTGCCGGGCGGGACAGCCGCCTGTTCGCTGCCGCAGGCCGAGCGCGACAAG
>JBKOWB010000376.1:0-2145 GCA_046724195.1 Actinomycetota bacterium | reverse complement strand
CTTTCACGCAGGCCGGGGTCATCGTGGCGCGCTCCGGGCTGGAGATGATGGACGTGGCCCGCGCTCTCGACACCCAACCGCCGCCGCTGGGGCCGCGGGTAGCCGTCATCACCAACTCCGGCGGCACCGGCGTGGAGCTGGCCGACCTGCTCGCAGACGAGGGGCTATCGGTCCCCGAGCTGTCGACCGCGCTGCAGGCCGAGCTGCGAGCCGTACTGCCGCCGCTGGCCAGCACCCGCAACCCGGTCGACATCACGCCGGTGTGGCACCGGTTCGCCGAGCTGTATCCGCTGCTGGTGGACCGGTTGGCCCGCTGCGGCGAGGTCGACGCCGTGGTGCCCGTACTGGTGCAGCGCGCCGCGGACGAGCCGGTCGCCCGCGGGGTGCGCGACGCCGTGCAGCGCCTGCGCGCCGACCGCGTACCGGTGCCGGTCTACGTGTGCTGGGTGGCGCCGCGCGCGTCACGGTCCAGCGCCGATCTTCTCCAGGATGCCGGCGTGCCGTGCTTCGAGTGGCCCGAACGCACCGCCCGTGCGCTGGGACATGCCGCCCGCTACGGGTCGGCGCGAAGCCTGCGGGCACCGGGTCCCGCGCCGGCGCGGCCGGCGCGACTTGCGGCCTTGACGTCCGGAATGCTCGACGCCGAGGCTGCGGCCGGCGTGCTCGCCGCCGCCGCCATCCCGACGGTGCCGGCGCGGACCTGCGCCGGCGTCGCCGACGCCGAGGCCGCCGCTGCGGAGCTGGGCTACCCCGTCGTGGCCAAGGCGCTGCATCCGAGCCTCGTGCACAAGAGCGATACCGGCGCGGTACGCCTGGGCCTACAGAGCCCGGCCGCGGTCCGGGCCGCCGCCGCCGACCTGCTCGCCCTCGTCCCAGGCGCGCGGGTGTTGGTGCAACGCCAGGCGAGCGGGGTGGAGGTCGTCATCGGCGGCGTCCGTGACCCGCAGTTCGGGGCCGTGGTGATGGTCGGCCTCGGCGGGGTCTTCGTCGAGACCATTGACGACGTCGCGCTCGGTCTCGCCCCGCTGCGCCCGGACGACGCCCACCGCCTGCTGCGCGGACTGCGGGGGCACGCGGTACTCGGCGGGGCCCGGGGCCGTGAGCCGGTCGATCTCGATGCGCTGTCCGCGATGATCTGCGCGGTCGGCGACCTGCTGGCGGCGGTGCCGGAGATCGCCGAGTTGGACCTGAATCCGGTGCTCGCCGGTGCCGATGGCTGTGTTGCGGTGGATTGGCGAATTCGGGTGCAAAAACCGCCCGCGCAGGACGAGGAAGGGACCGCAGTTTCGCCCCGCCACGCCGGAGAAACCAGCCGCCGCCGGTCGTAGCGTTCGGGGCAACCCAACCGTCCCGCGTCACGCCCGGAGGCTGCGGCCTCCGGGGGGAGGAGCGTCCATGCGAGTCGGATCTCAGGACTTGATGCTGCCCACGACGATGGTGGGAAACTACCCCAACCCCCGGTGGTACGACGGGCGCGCGTACGCCACGTACCCGAAAGGCGAGTTCGTCTACGACGCCATCAGCCGGGAGGCGTTCGAGGACGCCGTCGGCGCGATCGTCCACGACCAGGAAGCCGCCGGCCTGGATGTGATCAGCGACGGCAAGGTGTACGGCGGTGACTCCCCGTACGGGCAGATCGTTTACCACTACGTCGAACGGATGACCGGCTACAAGTTGGCGGGTCCGCCGATCGGCCTGCCGATCTACTCGACGCTCTTCGCGCCTACCTGCGTGGGCGAGGTCCGCCGCGAGTACCCGTTCCACCTCGCGAACCTGCGGGCGGTCCGCAAAGCGACGAAGAAGCCCGTGAAGGTCTCGTACACCGGCATCCAGGTCCTCGCCGCCGCGACCAACAACCAGTACTACAAGGAGACCAAGGAACTCGCCCTCGCCATCGCCAAGGCGTTCAACGAGGACTTCAAGGAGCTCGCCGACAACGGCTGCGACATCATCCAGGTCGACGAGTTCGTCTGGCCGTACGGCATGGGCGACTGGGAGATCGAGGCGCTGAACACGGCCGTCGAGGGCGTCGGCTGCCAGTTCTGGGTCCACACCTGCTGGGGCAACTACTCCGGAACGCCGGGCTACTTCCCCGACGACGAGGAGCGGGAGTCCGGGGCCTGGGTGCTCGACCACCGTCCGGCC
>JBKOWB010000020.1:0-5728 GCA_046724195.1 Actinomycetota bacterium | reverse complement strand
GTGTTCTACGGCGCGTGTTCGGCTACAGCACCTTCCGGGGGCGCCAGCAGGAGATCATCGAGCACGTGATCGGCGGCGGCGACGCGCTGGTGCTGATGCCGACCGGCGGCGGCAAGTCGCTCTGCTACCAGATCCCGGCGCTCGTCCGCCCCGGTGTCGGCGTGGTGATCTCCCCGCTGATCGCGCTCATGCAGGACCAGGTCGACGCGCTCCGCACGCTCGGCGTACGGGCCGGTTTCCTCAATTCGACTCAGGACCTCGATGATCGCCGGCTGGTCGAGCATGAGTTCGTGGCCGGTGAGCTGGATCTTCTGTACGTCGCACCGGAGGGGCTGGGCGTGCCGGCGACCCAGCGCCTGCTGGACCGCGGCAAGATCGCGTTGTTCGCCATCGACGAGGCGCATTGCGTCTCCCAGTGGGGTCACGATTTCCGGCCTGACTATCTGGGCCTGTCGATGTTGCACGAGCGCTGGCCCGAGGTGCCGCGGATCGCGCTGACCGCGACGGCCACCTCCGCCACCCGCGACGAGATCGCCACCCGGCTGCGCCTCACCGGTGCCCGGCATTTCACCGCGAGCTTCGACCGCCCCAACATCCAGTACCGGATCGTCGCGAAGCACGAGCCCCGGCGGCAGTTGCTCGAGCTGCTGCGCACCGAGCACGCGGGCGACGCCGGGATCGTCTACTGCCTGTCCCGCGCGTCAGTGGAGAAGACGGCCGAGTTCCTGTGCGACAACGGGATCACCGCGCTGCCGTACCACGCCGGGCTGGACGCGCGGACCCGCGCCGCGAACCAGGCCCGGTTCCTGCGCGAGGACGGCCTGGTCATGGTCGCGACCATCGCGTTCGGCATGGGCATCGACAAGCCGGACGTACGGTTCGTCGCCCACCTCGACCTGCCGAAGTCGGTGGAGGGCTACTACCAGGAGACGGGCCGAGCCGGGCGGGACGGCCTGCCTTCCACGGCGTGGTTGGCGTACGGGCTGGCGGACGTCGTGCAGCAGCGCAAGATGATCGAGAGCTCCGAGGGCGACCTGGCGTTCCGCCGCAACGCGTCGGCTCACCTGGACGCGATGCTCGCGCTGTGCGAGACGGTTGCGTGCCGGCGGTCGCAGCTGCTGGCGTACTTCGGCCAGTCCGGCGGCCTCGGGCAGCGCGACGTAGGCCAGACCGGCGCCTTCGACCAGCCCGGCGCCCTCGGGCAACGCGGCGCCGCGGGCTGCGGCAACTGCGACACGTGCCGGAATCCTCCGGAGTCGTGGGACGGGACGATCCCGGCGCAGAAGCTGCTCTCCACCGTGCTGCGGCTCCAGCGCGAACGCGGCCAGAAGTTCGGTGCGGGCCAGTCGATCGACATCCTGCTCGGCAAGACCACGGAGAAGGTCACCCAGTTCCGGCACGACCAGCTGACAGTCTTCGGCATCGGCACGGACCTGAGCGAGTCCGAGTGGCGCGGCGTGGCCCGCCAGCTGCTGGCCGCCGGCCTGCTGGCGGTCGAAGGAGACTACGGCACGCTGGTGCTGACCGACCGCAGCGCGGACGTCCTGCGCGGCGACCTCAAGGTGATGATGCGCCGCGAGCCGGAACGCGTCCGCGCCGCCAGGACGCCCAGAGTCCGCGCCGCCGCGACCGATCTGCCGGAGGAGGCCGGCTCCCGCTTCGAGCGCCTGCGCGCATGGCGGGCATCGGTGGCCAAGGAACAGGGCGTACCGGCCTACGTGATCTTCCACGACGCGACCCTGCGGTCGATCGCGACGCTGCGCCCGGCGACGCTGGCGGAGCTCGGCACGGTCAGCGGCGTGGGCCAGAACAAGCTGGCCAAGTTCGGCCAGCAGGTCCTCGACGCGCTCGCCGAGGCCTGACGCCGTCGAGTCCGCCCCGACCGCGCGGCTGGCACATCCCGCTGCCGACTTAACACGGGCCGCGTCGCGCTGCAATTACGTGATTACTGTGTTTGGCATGGAAAAGGGGACAATGAGCAGCCGCCGGACGGAGGCGTTCAGCGACGGGGTGTTCGCCATCGCGATCACTCTGTTGGTGCTCGATCTGGTGGTGCCGTCCAAGCAGGAGGCGGCCGAGCAGGGGCTGGCACACGCCCTCGCCCAGGAGTGGCCCGCCTACTTCGCGTACCTGGTCAGCTTCCTTGTCATCGGCATCATCTGGGTGAACCACCACACGGTTTTCGACAAGGTACGGCTGGTCGACCGACCGGTGCTGTTCGCGAACCTGGCGCTGCTGCTCTTCGTGTCATTGATCCCGTTCCCGACGCACCTGCTGGCCGATTACCTGACCGCCGGCTCGGACTCGCACGTCGCCGCGGCCGTCTACAGCGCCACCATGTTCGCGATGGGTCTCGCGTTTGCCACGTTGTGGCTGGCGCTGACCCGCGACGCGAGGCTGCTGCACGAGGGCGTCGATCCGCGGGCGAGCCGGATGGCGTTGCGACGCTTCAGCATCGGCAGCGTCTTCTACCTGGCCACCATCGGCCTCAGTTTCGTGAACGCGACGGCGACCCTCACGGTGCACGCCGCGCTGGCGATCTACTACTGCTTCGACCAGTTGCCGGTCGTCAGGATCGCCGACCGCACGACCCGCGATTGACCCCTGCGCGCCGCAGGCGTGCCGGCCTGCACGGCGCTCCGTGCAGGCCGGGGACCGCGATTGTCAGCTTTGTGGCTGACCGATATTGACCATCCACGGGACGCCGTACTTGTCCATGCACTGGCCGAACTCGTCGCCCCACATCTGCTTCTCGAGCGGCATGACGACGGTGCCGCCGTCGGACAGCTTCTCCCAGTACCGGCGGAGCATGTCCCCGTCATCGCCGCTCAGGCTGACGGTCATGGTGTTGCCGGGCTTGAAGTCCGTGCCGGGCGGGGTGTCGGATGCCATGAGCCAGTAGCCGGCGTCCGTGACAAGTTGGGCGTGCATGGTCTTGTCGGCGATGGCGGGGTCGGGTGTGCCGAACTCGCCGAAAGTGCTCACCGTTAGCTCCCCGCCGAAGACCGACCGGTAGAACTCCATGGCTTCGCGGGCGTTTCCGTTGAACGACAGATACGGGTTGAGGCGGGACGTCATCGCAGACTCCTTCGGCTGAACGACTGCTTCTCTCCCGCAGGCTAGACCCACCCGCTGACAATTCGGAGTGCTCCGCGCGTACGGCAAACCGGTCGAATCGCCGAACACCGGGGTGCGAGCGCGCGACCCATGACGGTCCGTGTGGCGTCGCTTGGCGGAGCGTTCTCGCGGGCGGTCAGCGGTTGTCGGAGCCGGCCGCCTCCACCGCGGCTCGGGCGGCCTCGAGCCGGGCGACCGGCACCCGGAACGGCGAGCAGGACACGTAGTCCAGCCCGACCTCGTGGAAGAAGTGCACCGACTCCGGGTCGCCGCCGTGCTCGCCACAGACGCCCAGCTTGAGGTCCGGCCGGGTGGCCCGCCCCTCCTCGGCCGCGATGCGGACCAGCCGGCCGACGCCGTCACGGTCGATCGACTCGAACGGCGAGATGCCGAAGATGCCCAACTCGATGTAGCGCCAGAAGAACGCGCCCTCGACGTCGTCGCGGGAGAAGCCCCAGGCCATCTGGGTCAGGTCGTTGGTGCCGAACGAGAAGAACTCGGCGGCCTCGGCGATCTGGCCTGCGGTCAGGGCTGCCCGGGGCACCTCGATCATTGTGCCGACGAGCACCTCGACGCCGGAATCGTCGACGACCTCGGCGATGATCTTCTCGGCCTCGGCGCGTACCGTCTCCAGCTCCTGCACGGCGCCGACCAGCGGCACCATGATCTCCGGCTTCGGCCGTCCGCCCTCGCGAGCGAGCGCGACCGCGGCCTCCACGATGGCCCGCACCTGCATCGCGAACAGTCCGGGCACCACCAGACCCAGCCGTACGCCGCGCAGGCCCAGCATCGGGTTCTGCTCGTGCATCCGGCGTACCGCGGCCAGCAGCCGCTCGTCGTGCTCGGGATGCTGGCCGCGCTCGTGCGCCAGCGCCACCTCCACGGCCAGATCCTCCAGCGACGGCAGGAACTCGTGCAGCGGCGGGTCGAGCAGGCGCACGGTGACCGGCAGCCCGTTCATCTCGCGGAACAGCTCGAGGAAGTCGTCGCGCTGCAACGGTTGGAGGGCGGCGAGCGCCTCGTCGCGCTCGCTGTCCGTCCGCGCCAGGATCAGCCGCTCGACCAGCTCGCGGCGGTCTCCGAGGAACATGTGCTCGGTCCGGCAGAGGCCGACGCCCTCGGCGCCGAAGCGCCGCGCCCGCGCGGCGTCCGATCCGGTGTCGGCATTCGCACGGACGCGCAGGCGCCGCTTCGCGTCGGCGTGCGTCATGATCCGGTGTACGGCGGCCACGAGCGGCTCGTTGGCGAGCGCCGGGTCCAGGTCGCCCTCGAAGTACTGCACGACGGCGGACGGGCGGACCGGCACCTCGCCGAGGTACACCCGGCCGGTGGTGCCGTCGATGGAGACGACGTCGCGCTCGTTCACGACCCGCCCGTCCACCCGGAACGACGTGGCCTCGACCTCTATGGCGTCGGCACCGCAGACGCAGGTCTTACCCATGCCGCGGGCGACCACCGCGGCATGGCTGGTCTTGCCGCCGCGCGAGGTCAGGATCCCCTGGGCGGCGATCATGCCGGGCAGGTCATCTGGGTTGGTCTCGCGACGGACCAGGATCACCGGTACGCCTTCACCGGCCAGCTCGACCGCACGCCGGGCGGTGAACACCACCTGGCCCACGGCCGCACCCGGCGAGGCGGCGACGCCCCGGGTGAGTACCTCAGGATCGGCGGAGAGGTCGAAACGGGGGAACATCAGCTGCGCGAGCTGCGCGCCGGAGACCCGCTGCAGCGCCTCGTCGAGATCGATGACGCCCTCGTCGACGAGTTGCGCGGCGATGGTGAACGCGGCCGCGGCCGTACGCTTGCCGACCCGGGTCTGCAACATCCACAGCTTGCCGCGCTCGATGGTGAACTCGATGTCGCAGAGGTCGCGGTAGTGGCCCTCGAGCGTGGCCATGATCCCCAGCAGCTCGTCGTACGAACGCTTGTCGATCCGCTCGAGCTCCTGCAGCGGCACGGTGTTACGGATGCCGGCCACCACGTCCTCGCCCTGGGCGTTGGGCAGGTAGTCGCCATAGACGCCCTGCTCGCCGGTGGCGGGATCGCGGGTGAACGCCACTCCGGTGCCCGAGTCCGGACCGAGGTTGCCGAAGACCATCGCCACGACGTTCACGGCCGTGCCGAGGTCCGTCGGGATGCGCTCCTGCCGGCGGTAGAGCACGGCGCGGTCGGCGTTCCAGGAGCGGAAGACCGCCTCGATCGCAAGCTCGAGCTGCTCGCGCGGGTCCTGTGGGAACTCGTGCCCGGTGTGCTTGGCGAAGACCTCCTTGTACGCGTCGACGAGCCGGCGCAGGTCGTCGGCGTCGAGTTGCGTGTCGTCGCGTACGCCCTTGGCCGCCTTGGCGTCGTGCAGCGCGTCCTCGAACTCGTGGCCCGGCACGTCGCAGACGGTCTTGCCGAACATCTGGATGAGCCGGCGGTAGGAGTCCCACGCGAAGCGGTCGTTGCCGCCGGCCTGAGCACTCAGCCCGGCCACGGAGTCGTCGTTCAGGCCGACGTTGAGGACGGTCTCCATCATGCCGGGCATGGAGAACTTGGCACCGGAGCGGACCGAAACCAGCAGCGGGTCCTGCGGGTCGCCGAGGCGCTTGCCCATCGCGCGCTCCAGCGA
>JBKOWB010000323.1:0-8317 GCA_046724195.1 Actinomycetota bacterium | reverse complement strand
GCCGGCCACTGCCCGCGTCGCCGGTCTCGGCGACGGCCGGCGGCAGCGTCGCCCAAGGCAGCCCGGCGCCGTCCTGCGCCGTGTCCTCGGCGGCCGTCGGCACAGACGCGAGCCGGTCACCGGCGTTTCCCCGCGTGGCCGGCCGAGCCAGGACCCCCTCGTCCGCGAACACCGCCGCGAACACGCCGTCGAAGGCGGGGATCTCCTCAAACCGGCGCACCAGGCTGATGCGCGCCGTCCAGTACAGCGTCGCCATCGACGTCGGCGGGCTCGCGGCGAGCGCGCGGACGAGGTCCTGAGCACCGGTCAGGCCGACGGGTACGCCCGCGCCGCGCAGCCGCCGCGCGAACGCGGCGGCGAACGATGCCCGATCGACGCCCCGGAGCGGGCCCCCGCTACCGGACAATGCGCCAGACCACGATGGCGGCCACGGCCACCACGACGCCGATCGCCACCGGCAGGACCCTCTTGCGGATGGAACCCCCGGCCAGCTCCATCAGGTTGAGCGGCTCGGCGCTCGCCCCGGCGTCATCGACGGTCTCCGCCGCTCCGCCGCCGGAGGCCGGGACGGCAGGCGACTGCTCCGCGGCGATCTTGGCCTCCAGCGACGTCACGAACTGGCCGAGGAGTTTCTCGCTGACCTCCTTGATCATGCCGCTGCCGAACTGGGCCAGCTTCCCGGAGATCTTCAGATCCGTGTCGACGCTGACCACCGTGCTGTCGCCGTCCGGCCGCAGCTGTGCGGTGATCAGCGCCGCCGCGTTCCCCGCCGACCGCCTGTCGCGCCCCTTCGCGTCGATCACGCCCCGGTGGGCGCCGTCGTCCTTCTCCGTGAAGCGGGCGGTCCCCGCGAACTCGGAGATCACCGGCCCCACCTTGACCTTCACCCGGCCCGAGTAGACGTCGCCGTCCACGCCCGTGAGCTGGGCGCCGGGCAGGCACGGCGCGATGCCCTCCAGATCGGTGAGCACCTTCCACGCCCGGTCGATCGGCGTATGCACGGTGAACTCGTTGGTGATCCTCATGGTTGCTCCAGGACGGCGAGGATGGTCTGCCGGTCGTCGGGGGTCTTGGCGATGGTGCCGATCGTGGCGACCGCGTCGGCGCGGATCAACTCGGTCGCGCCCAACGCGGACAGGGCAGCGACCCAGTCGATCGTCTCGGCCATGCCAGGCGCCTTGTCCAGGTCGAGCGCCCGCACGTCGCCGATGAACTCGGCCGCGGACCGGATCAGCGGCTCGGAAGCCGCCGGCACGGTCCGGCGGAGGATCTCGGCCGCCCGCTCGCCGCCCGGGAAGTCGATCCAGTGGTACAGGCAGCGGCGCCGCAGCGCGTCGTGCAACTCCCGGCTGCGGTTCGACGTCAGCACCACGACCGGCGGTGTGGTCGCCGCGAACGTACCGAGCTCGGGAATCGTGATCGCGGCCTCGCCGAGGAACTCGAACAGCAGCGCCTCGAACTCGTCGTCGGCACGGTCGATCTCGTCGATGAGCAGCACCGGCGGCACCGGCCCGCGATGCCGTACGGCCTGCAGGATCGGGCGCTCCTGGAGGAACTCCTCGGTGAACAGGTCGGCGTCGGTGAGCCGCTCGTGGCGGGACTCGGCGAGCCGGATCGCGAGCAACTGCCGCTGGTAGTTCCACTCGTACAGGGCCTCGCTCGCGGTCAGGCCCTCGTAGCACTGCAGCCGCAGGAACGGCGCGTCCAGCGCGCGGGCGAGCGCCTTGGCCGCGGCGGTCTTGCCGACGCCCGGCTCGCCCTCGAGCAGCAGCGGCTTGCCCAGCCGCAACGCGAGGAACAGCGCCATCGCCAAGCCGCCGTCGACCAGGTAGTCGACATCGTCGAGGCGGCGCCGGGCGTCGTCGGCATCAGCGAACGCCACGGTCACCCGCCAGCAGCCGCTCGTAGTCCTCGCGGGTGTCCACGTCGATCGGGATCGGACCGTCCGCCGGCACCTCGGTGACCGGGTACCGGCCCGCGTGCAGCAGCTTCCACACCGCCTTGTCGCCGTGCAGGCCACCCAGGTCGGTGAAGACGTCCCGGCGGAACCAGAACGGATGGCCGAGGCCGTCGGCGTACCGGCACACGCCGAGCGGTGTCGCCGCCGCGTCCCGGACCAGGCGCGCCACGTCGGCGGCGCGGACGCCGGGCTGGTCGCCGAGCAGCAGCACCAGACCGTCGGCGCGCGCGTCCACCGCCGCGACCGCGGTAGCGACCGACGATCCGCAGCCGGTGCTGAACGCCGCGTTCTCGATCACCCGCACCGCGCTCAGATCGACGCGTTCGCGGACCGCCGCCGCGGCCCCGCCCAGCGTGACCAGGAGCTGGTCGAAGCCGCAGCGGCGGGCCGTGTCCAGCGTGGCGTCGAGCAGTGTGCGCCCGCGGTACGGCAATAGCTGCTTGGCCTCGCCCAGCCGCAGCGACGCGCCCGCGGCGAGCACCAGCCCCGCGACGAACACTTCTCAGGCCGCCTGTCCGGTGAACGCCTCGAGGCATCCGGGCCGGCAGAACCAGTAGTCCTGGCCGTCGACGCGCGCGTGCGGCGTGTCCGGCCCGACGAAGACGGTCATGCCGCACACCGGGTCGATGGCCTCTCGAGGTGCGGCCGCCGGCCGCGTGGCCGGTGCGGCCAGCCCCTCCATCCGGATCGCGCGGACCACCTCGGCCATGATGGACAGCGCGATCTCCTGCGGCGTCCGGGCGCCGATGTCCACGCCCGCGGGCGTGTGGACGCGCCGGCGTTCCGCGCCGGTCAGGCCCATGCCGTCGAGCACGCCGGCGCCGCGCGTACGGCTGGCGACGAGCGCGACGAATTCGACGCCGGCGTCCAGAGCCGCCCGGATCGCGGCCTCCTCGCCCTTGCCGAGGCCGGCTACCACGACCGCGGTGGCCTGGTCCCACGTCTCGGACGAGCGGTCCACCTCGAAGTCCAGGAACTCCGCGAGCGTGGCCACGGCCTCGCTGATCGGCGTGGCGCCGACCAGCCGCAGCACCGGGGCGGGAAGCATCGGGCGCAGGAAGATCTCCACGGCGCCGCCGGAGAGACACGGGTTCACCACGACGAGCGCCCCGGGCGTCTCGGGGAAATCCGTCGAGCTGTCCGGGAGCACCCGCAGCAGCAGCGTCCGCCCGTTGCGCAGCGTGTCCAGCGCGGCCGCCCGTACCGAGTTCTCGGCGCAGACGCCGCCGACGAAGCCCTCGATGGAGCCGTCGGAGAGGATGACCGCGGCGTCGCCGGGCCGCGCCGACGTCGGTTCCTGCGCGCGAACGACGGTCGCATGCACGAACGGCGTCCGCTGCCGGGTCAGCGTCTGCGCGCGTTCGGCGATCGTGCTCACCGGTACCTCCAAGGGACGGCCGACTCAGACGGGTGGCTGCGGCGCGCCGCGCATGGCGTCCCACACCCGTGACGGCGTGAGCGGCATGTCGGCGTGACTGACCCCGAACGGCTTGAGCGCGTCCACGACCGCGTTGACGATCGCGGGTGGCGAGCCGACCGTCGCGGACTCGCCGATGCCCTTCGCGCCGATCGGATGATGCGGCGACGGCGTGACCGTGAACCCGGTCTCCCAGTCCGGCACCTCGAGCGCGGTCGGGATGAGGTAGTCCATCAGCGATGCGCCGAGGCAGTTGCCGTCCTCGTCGAACGCGATCATCTCCATGAGCGCCATGCCGACGCCGTCGGTGAGCCCGCCGTGTACCTGACCCTCGATGATCATCGGGTTGATCCGGGTGCCGCAGTCGTCCACCGCGATGAACCGGCGCACCTTCACCTCGGCGGTGCCGGGATCCGCGTCGACGACGCAGATGTAGGCGCCGTTCGGGTAGGTCAGGTTCTCCGGGTTGTAGCAGATCTGCGCCTCGAGCCCACCCTCCACGCCGTCGGGCAGATCGCCGGCGCCGTGCGCACGCATCGCGATGTCCTGGATGGTCACCGACTTGCCGGGGTCGCCCTTGACGTGGAACGAGCCCTTGTCCCAGTCCAGGTCGGCAACGGACACCTCGAGCATGCCCGAGGCGATGATCCGCGCCTTGTCGCGCACCTTGCGGGCCACCAGCGCGGCGGCCGCCCCGGAGACCGGCGTGGAGCGGCTGCCGTACGTGCCGAGGCCGAACGGGGTGTTGTCGGTGTCCCCGTGCACCACGTCGATGTCGGCGGGCGGGATGCCGATCTCCTCCGCGACGATCTGCGCGAACGTGGTCTCGTGACCCTGTCCCTGGGTCTGCACGCTCAGCCGTACCACCGCTTTGCCGGTCGGGTGCACGCGGAGCTCGCAGCCGTCCGCCATGCCCAGGCCGAGGATGTCCATGTTCTTGCGCGGTCCGGCGCCGACGGCCTCGGTGAAGAACGCGACGCCGATGCCCATCAGCTCGCCGCGAGCCCGCTTCTCCTCCTGCTCCTTGCGCAGGTCGGCGTAGCCGGCCATGTCCATGGCCAGGCGCATGGTCGGCTCGTAGTTGCCGGAGTCGTAGACCCATCCGGTCTTGGTCGGATACGGGAACTGCTCGGGCTTGATGAAGTTCTTCAACCGCAGCTCTGCCGGATCCATCTGCAGCTTGTACGCGAGGCAGTCGACGATCCGCTCGACCAGGTACACGGCCTCGGTGATACGGAACGAGCACGCGTACGCGACGCCGCCCGGGGCCTTGTTCGTGTAGACCGCGGTCATCTTGCAGTAGGCGGCCTCGATGTCGTAGCTGCCGGTGAAGACGCCGAAGAAGCCGGCCGGGTACTTCACCGGGGCGGCCGTACCGTTGAAGGCGCCGTGGTCGGCCAGGACGTTGGTCCGGATGGCGAGGATCCGGCCGTCGTTGGTGGCGGCGATCTCGCCGCGCATGATGTAGTCGCGCGCGAAGCCTGTGCTGATCAGGTTCTCGGAGCGGTCCTCCATCCACTTGACCGGCTTACCGGTGACGATCGAGCCGACGATCGCGCACACGTACCCGGGGTAGATCGGCACCTTGTTGCCGAAGCCGCCGCCGAGGTCCGGCGAGATCACCTGGATCTTGTGCTCGGGCAGGCCCGCGACGATCGCGTAGAGCGTGCGATGCGCGTGCGGCGCCTGCGTCGTCGACCAGAGCGTGAGCCTGCCCTCGACTGGGTCGAAGTCGGCCACCGCGCCGCAGGTCTCCATCGGCGCCGGGTGTACGCGCGGGTAGACGATGTCCTGGCTGACCACCACGTCCGCGGAGGCGAACACCGCCTCGGTGGCCGCCGCGTCGCCGGTCTCCCAGTCGAAGCAGTGGTTGTTCGACTTGCCCTCGAGGTCGTCGCGGATGATCGGTGCGTCCGGGTCCAGCGCGTGCCGGGCGTCGATGACGGGATCGAGGACGTCGTACTCGACGTCGATGAGCTCGAGCGCGTCGCGGGCCGCGTACCGATCGGTGGCGACCACGAACGCTACCTCCTGGCCCTGGAAGCGGACCTTGTCGGTGGCCAGCACGGCCTGCACGTCGTTGGAGAGCGTCGGCATCCAGGCCAGGCCCTGCGCGGCCAGCGCCGCGCCGGTCACCACGGCCTTGACCTTCGGCTGCGCCTCGGCGGCGCTGGTGTCGATGCTGACGATCCGGGCGTGTGCGACCGGCGAGCGCAGGATCGCCAGATGCAGCATGCCGGGCAGCTGCAGGTCGTCCACGTAGCGGCCGCGGCCGCGGACGAACCGCGGGTCCTCCTTGCGCAGCATCCGGCCGTGCCCCACCGGGTGCTGGTCGTTGTCCTCCTGCTGGACGCGGTGTGCGTGGACCGTGGGTTCCTCGACCGTGGTCATGAAGTGACCGCCTCGCGTTCGTGTTCCGCCGCCCAGCGCACCGAGCGGACGATCGTGGCGTAGCCCGTACACCGGCAGATCTGGCCCGAGATGGCCTCGCGGATCTCCTGCTCGGACGGGTCGGGATTGCGGTCCAGCAGTGCCCGGGCGGTCATCATCATCCCCGGCGTGCAGAATCCGCACTGCAGGCCGTGGCACTGCATGAAGCCCTGCTGGATCGGGTCCAACTCGGCGCCGTGCGCTAGGTCCTCGACGGTGCGGACCTCGTGGCCGCCGGCCATCGCGGCGAGCACGGTGCAGGACTTCACCGGCTCGGAGTCCATCCAGACCACGCAGGTGCCGCAGTTGCTGGTGTCGCAGCCCCAGTGCGTGCCAGTCAGGCCGAGCACGTCGCGCAGGAAATGCACGAGCAGGAGCCTGCCCTCGATCTCCCGGGTGACCTCTTCGCCGTTGACGACCATCGTGACCTGCATGATCAGGCACCTCCGCCGATCCGGGCCACGGCGCGCCGCAGCGTTCGTCTGGTCAACTCGTCGGCGAGGTGGCGCTTGTAGGCGGCGCTGCCCCGCATGTCGGTGACCGGCGTGCAGCTCTTGGCGGCGATCGCGCCGGCCCGCGCGTACAACTCTTCCGAGGGCGGCCTGCCGCGCAGAGCCTCGGAGATGGCTGGGATGCCGGTCGTGTTCGGGCCGACCGCGGCCAGGCCGACGCGCGCGTCCGCGATGACGCCGCCGTCCAGCCACACCGCCGCCCCGGCCGACGTCACCGCCCAGTCCCCGGCCCGCCGCTCCACCTTCTCGTACGCGCTGCCGCAGTTCGGCCGTACCGGAATGGTGACCTCCAGAAGGATCTCACCGTCGGAGACCGCGGTCTCGTACGGGCCGCGGTAGAAGTCCCCCATGGATACCGTGCGCGTCCCCGACGGCCCGCGGATCACGCAGCTCGCGTCCAGCGTCGTGCAGACTGCCGACAGGTCCTCCGACGGATCGGCCTGGCACAGCGAGCCGCCCAGCGTGCCGCGGTTGCGCACCACCGGGTCGGCGATCACCCGCTCGGCATCGCGGAAGATCGGGAACACCGCGGCCAGTTCGTCGGACTCGAGCAGCTCCCGGTGCCGGGTCAGCGCGCCGATCCGCACCCGGGCGGGCTCCACCGCGATGTAGCCGAGCTCGTCGTGCAGGTCGTTGATGTCGATCAGATACTCGAAGTTCGCCAGCCGCAGCTTCATCATGGGCAGCAGGCTGTGCCCGCCGGCCACCAGCCGGGCCGTGCCGCCCAGCCGTTCCATCAATCCGATGGCCTGGTCGACGCTGGTCGCGCGCTCGTATTCGAAGGGTGCCGGAACCTGCATGCGCACTCCTCTGTGATCGCATTCGCGGCAGTATGTGTCCCGCGCCACGGCCAATGTCAACAGCGACCTAAGCACTTGCTTAATCGGGCGCTCAGGTTGCCTATCCATCGGTGAGTCTTCGCTGCAGGTTCGCCCGCGCGCCGCCCGGCGTTCGGGTTGCCGGGCCGAGACTGAGCGCCATGAGTACGGTCAACCGGCGTCAATTCCTCCAGATGGCGGGCGGCGCCACCGCCCTGTCCGTCCTGTCCCCGAGCATCGCCCGGGCGGCGAGCATCCCGGCGAACCGCCGTACCGGATCCCTGCGGGACGTCGAGCACATCGTCGTCCTGATGCAGGAGAACCGGTCGTTCGACCACTACTTCGGATCGCTGCGCGGGGTACGCGGTTTCGGCGACCGGCACCCGGTGACGCTGCCCAGCGGCAAGTCGGTGTGGCACCAGTCCGACGGCACCAAGGACGTGCTGCCGTTCCGGCCCGACGCGGACGAGCTCGGTCTGCAGTTCATCCAGGACCTCGCGCACGGCTGGAACGACGGCCACCAGGCCTTCGACGGCGGCCGGTACGACCGATGGATCGAGGCCAAGACGCCGACGACCATGGCCTACCTGACCCGGCAGGACATCCCGTTCCATTACGCGCTCGCGGACGCGTTCACGATCTGCGACGCGTACCACTGCTCGCTGATCGGTCCCACCGACCCGAACCGCTTCTACATGTGGACCGGATACACCGGCAACGACGGGACCGGCGGCGGCCCGGTCATCGCCAACGACGAGCTGGGCTACGGGTGGACCACCTACCCGGAGCGGCTCGAGCAGGCGGGCGTCTCCTGGAAGATCTACCAGGACATCGGCGTCGGGCTCGACGCCGCGGGCTTCTGGGGCTGGACAGAGGACGCGTACATCGGCAACTACGGCGACAACTCGCTGCTCTACTTCAACCAGTACCGCAACGCGACCCCTGGCAGCCCGCTCTACGACAAGGCCCGCACCGGCACCAACGCCAAGGCCGGCGAGGACCTGTTCGGGGTGTTACGAGCCGACGTCCTCGGCGGGAGGCTGCCGCAGGTGTCCTGGATCGTGGCGCCCGAGGCGTACACCGAGCACCCGAACTGGCCGGTCAACTACGGCGCCTGGTACATCGCGCAATGCCTGGACGCGCTCACCGCCGATCCGGATGTGTGGAGCAGGACCGCGCT
>JBKOWB010000316.1:0-2777 GCA_046724195.1 Actinomycetota bacterium | reverse complement strand
CGGGTCCGGGCCAGCCGGGTCGGGGCCAGCCGGGTCGGGGCCAGCCGGGTCGGGGCTGCCCGGGTCAGAGGAGCGTGAGCTGTTCGGGCTTTGCGTTGCGGGCGGCTGGGCGCTCCGGGCCGGCGCCCGTGCCATTGGGCTCGGTGAAGTCCGACGCACCGTCGCGGACCGCTCGCGCCTCGCCCGGGGCGGCACGGTAGAGCCCGTAACGGCGGGCGGCCATCTTGACGCGGGCGCCGAGTTCGTGCTGATACGCCTGCGGGAGGTAGGAGCCGCCGCGGAACAGCTCCCGATAGCGCGGCGCCAGCCTCGGGTGTTCGCGGGTCAGCCAGGCCGCGTACCACTCCCGGGCGCCGGGGCGCAGATGCAGCGCCAGCGGTGTCAGGCTCGACGCGCCCGCGGCGGCGATGGCCGCGACCGTCTCCTCGATGGACTCATCGGTGTCGGTGAGGCCGGGAAGGATCGGGGCCATCAGCACACCGACCGCGAAGCCCGCGTCGGTGAGTTTGCGTACGGCGTCGAGACGGCGGCGCGGACTGGGTGTGCCGGACTCGACGGACCGCCACATCGCCTCGTCGACGAAGCCGACGGACATCGACAGGCCGACCCTGGTGACCGCGGCCGCCTGCGTGAGCAGGTCGAGATCGCGCAGGATCAGCGTGCCCTTGGTCAGGATTGAGAACGGATTGGCGAAGTCCCGCAGTGCCGCCAGGATCTTGGGCATCAGCCGGTAGCGACCCTCCGCGCGTTGGTAGACGTCCACGTTCGTACCCATCGCGATGTGGGCCCCGGTCCATTTCGGCGCGGCCAGCTCGCGGCGCACGAGGTCGCCCGCGTTGACCTTCACCACGACCTTGGTGTCGAAGTCGTGACCCGCGTCGAGGTCCAGGTACGTATGGGTGTTGCGGGCGAAGCAGTTGTGGCTCACCACCCCGTCGGCGATGAAGTCGCCGGTGCCCGTGGAGATGTCGAAGAGCGGAAGGGTGAGCTCGAGCGCCTCGATGTCGACGACCTCCAGCTGCGCATGGCAGCGGACCCCGATCCCCGATGCGTCCAGCCGGGCGTCGGTGATCCCGGTGAGGTGCCGGAACCGCAGGGCCGCCCACAGATCGCGGGCGATCTCCACCGAGTACGAGGCGCCCGGGCGCGGCTTGGCCGGCCGGCGGCTCGGCAGCCCGAGGTGGGTGAGCGCGTCGGTGACCCGGCTCAGGTAGGTCTGGTCGCTGCTGGTGAACACGATGCCCAGCCGGTCGGCGGCGCCGGTCGCGCCGAACGCGCCCGCCAGGAAACCGCGGAACCAGCTGCTGGTGGGCAGCTCGGGCCAGCGCAGCGCCTCGTGCAACGGGACATCCTGGCGGTAGGCGTCCGCCCGGATCCAGGCATCGCCCTTGCGCGGGTAGCCGGCCGGCAGCCCGGCGTCGCCGCGGATCAGGCCACAGAGGAAGCCGGACTGGTAGTCGGGAGACTCCTTGGGCGCCTCGGCGAAGTGGCCGACGCCGTACATCCGGTCGCCGATCTCGAGCGCCGGCTGCCCTGGCTCGGTGGGCCTGACATGGCGCCATCCGCGCGCCGTCAGGAAGCGATGATCGCCGCTGGACACGAGCCGGGTGCCGTCCGCCAGCGTGACGCGAAAGGCGGTCTTCGAGGTGGACCAGTGGTCGAGGACGGTGGTCGGTACGTACCGCCGGTGGCGGCCGGCGCCCATCGTGCCCATCACCGCGTCGCCCACCCGGAGCTGTCCGAGAGCCCGCGTCGTGCCGTCCGCCATCAAGATCGGAGTGTCGCCGGCCAGGCAATACGTACACGCGTGGGAACAGCCGCGATAGGGATTGATTGTCCACTCGAACGGGACGCGGGAGGCGCCCGGAACACGATTGATGATTGATTTCGCCCGGATCTCGTAGAACGTCATGCTCGAGAACCCAGGCGTGTCGAACGTGCGGACGGTCGCCCCGGGCAGCGCCAGCGGTAGGGGTGGGTCCGCTGGCGCTGCCCCGCCTGGTAGCGAGTCGTCGTCTGGAAGGGCCGACAGGTTGGACCATCGCATGCCGATGATTCGAACACATGTACGAGCACGTGTCCAGCCGCCTCGCGGCCGGATGCGGCGCCGGCCCTGTGGCGGAAGGCTCGACCGGCTCGCCCGTACCGAAATCAGGCCGCGGACCGGAAGGTCCGCGGCCTGCTCGTGCCGTCAGGTCAGTGGTTGTGCGCCGCGAGCTGCTTGCGCACGTCGTCCATGTCCAGCTTCTCGACCTGCTCGATCAGGGACTCGAGCGCCGACTCGGGGAGGGCGCCGGGCTGCGAGAAGACGATGACGCCGTCGCGCACTGCCATGATCGTGGGGATCGAGCGGATGTCGAACTTGGCGGCGAGCTCCTGCTCGGCCTCGGTGTCGACCTTGCCGAAGGTGATGTCGGTGTGCTTTTCCGAGGAACGCTCGTAGGTGGGGGCGAAGCGGATACAGGGCCCGCACCAGCTGGCCCAGAAGTCCACCAGGACGATTCCGTCCTTGCCGGTCACCTCATCGAAATTCGCTGCGGTCAGCGCAACGGTCGCCATGATCTCTCCGTCCACGGGAATTGACTTACGTGGGTTGAAACCCATCGTCCCCCCCGCCAATTCCCGCAGGCCACGGGGATGACACGTGGCCTGCCGCACCATCATGCCGAGAGCTGTGCCGCGGCGTCGTAACCCACCGTAGGGAGAGCGCTCTCAGGTTTTACGCAGTTTGTCTCGTCCGTTTTGCGGCCACTGGACGCACATGGACGGTCGTGCAG
>JBKOWB010000439.1:0-2916 GCA_046724195.1 Actinomycetota bacterium | reverse complement strand
GACCCGCGCCGAGCCGACCGACGCGTGGCCCGGTGCGGCAACACCGACCGAGGCGCGGCCGCTGGTTCCGCCGAGGGATGCGGCGCCGACCGACGCGGCGCCGCGCGGAACGGAGCCGCTGACACTGGCGCGTCCGCCGGCCCCGCGGCGGTACGCGTCGGGCGCCGGACGACCGTCGGGATAGCCGGACTGGTCGTCGTCAGGCGTGGGGGCAGTGGACGGCCCGGGCACTCGGGCCCGGGCGCGCGCAGACTGCTGATCGCCGTACGAGTTCATTCGTCACACCTACCGGTCGCGGTGGCACGTCAGGGACGCCCTGGAAGGGCTTCCGGAGGCGGTGCCACGGGCGGACGTTCTGGGCTGCATCGCCGCAGCCACCCTGTCGGATGTCAAGAATGACCGACTGCGGCGCTGGATGCCCGTGTCGGTCGGGGTCGAGTCCACGTTAGCGAGAGGAGGTCCGATCACCGTCGGCCCTCCCGGCGTGGTGGCGACGACCCTGTCTCGTGGTGGCGGCCCGAGCGGGACGAGGCGGCGGCCTCGACCCTGTCCAGTTCGTCGGAGTCGAGTGCGTCTCGACCGAGCAGGTACTGCTCGGCGAGGTGGTTCCACGCGCAGGAACGGCACACCTCCACGACGAAGACCTGGAACTCACGCAGCGTCATGGCCAGGACGGGAAGTTCCGCCAGCTTGCGGGCCTGCCCGGCCGACTGCTTCAGTTCATCGCCGTAGATGTAATGCACGAGGGTGAGATTGTCGCGGCGGCAGATCGGGCAGCGCTGGTCCGTCGGCTCGCCATGGAACCTAGCTGCGCTTTTCAGGTACGGCGAGGCGTCGCAGACCTCGAGCGTCCCGACCTTCCCGTTGTGCACGTCACGCAGCAGCGCTCGCTTCTGTAGCGAGTAGTCGACGACCTGCCGCTGCGTGCGCATGGCGAAGAGAGTACGCGGTCCGGTCCGGTAGGGCGACAGCCATCACTGTGCGTGCCGCGCCGATTGCGTAGCATTGATCACCTTGCGAGATCTCGCGACCCGATCTACGGTTGCGATGTATCGGACCGATACATCGAAGCAGCGGATCAGGGGGCCGGATGCTCGAGTTGGCGATCCTCGGTCTCCTGCAGGAATCCCCGATGCACGGCTACGAGCTCCGTAAGGAACTCGCCACCAAGCTCGGGACGATCCGCGCCGCGATCAGCTACGGCACCCTGTACCCGACGCTGAAGCGGCTGCACACCGCCGGCTGGATCAGCGAGAACGTGCCCGATAGCGACACGGTCCCGCCGCTCACGAGCCGCCGCGGCCGGGTTGTGTACAAGATCACTGCCGAGGGCAAGGAACGTTTCGCCGATCTGCTCGCCCAGGCCGGCCCCGAGACGTACGACGACGCCGGATTCGGCGTCCACTTCGCCTTCTTCGCCCGGACCGACCGGGCCACGCGACTGCGGATCCTCGAGGGCCGCCGCCGCCGGATCGAGGAGCGCCGAGAAGGCCTGCGCGAGATTCTCGCCCGGGCCACTGACCGGCTCGACGCCTACACCCTCGAGCTGCAACGCCACGGACTCGACGCCTGCGAGCGCGAAGTCCGCTGGCTGGAGGAGCTCATCAGCAATGAGCGCTCCGGCCGCTCACCGGCCGCTCCGGCCGGCGACCCACCCCCCGCATACCCGAGTCCGCACCAGGACCGGCCGTGATGAACAAGGAGGCAAACGCGATGGGTTCCGTCCGCGTCGCCATCGTCGGTGTGGGTAACTGCGCCTCGTCCCTGGTCCAGGGCGTCGAGTACTACCGCAACGCCGACCCCAACGACCGCGTTCCGGGTCTCATGCACGTGACCTTCGGCGACTACCACGTCTCGGATGTGACGTTTGTCGCGGCGTTCGATGTGGACGCCAAGAAGGTCGGCATGGACCTGGCCGAGGCGATCGTCGCCAGCGAGAACAACACACTCACCCTGTGTGATGTGCCGCCGACCGGCGTCACCGTCCAGCGTGGACCGACGTTCGACGGCCTCGGCCAGTACTACCGCGAGATCATCGACGAGTCGGCGGCCGAGCCGGTGAACGTGGCGCAGGCACTGCGCGACGCCCGGGTCGACGTCGTCGTGTCGTACCTGCCGGTGGGCTCCGAGCAGGCCGACAAGTTCTACGCCCAGGCCGCGATCGACGCCGGCTGCGCCTTCGTCAACGCCCTGCCGGTGTTCATCGCCTCCGACCCGGAGTGGGCGCAGAAGTTCACCGACGCGGGGCTGCCCATCATCGGGGATGACATCAAGTCCCAGGTCGGCGCCACCATCGTCCACCGTGGACTGGCCAAGCTCTTCGAGGATCGGGGCGTCGAGCTGCTGCGCACCTACCAGCTCAACTTCGGCGGCAACATGGACTTCATGAACATGCTGGAGCGCACCCGCCTGGTCTCCAAGAAGATCTCGAAGACCCAGTCGGTGACCTCCCAGATCCCGCACGAGATGAGCAAGAGCGACGTGCACATCGGCCCGTCGGACCACGTGCCGTGGCTCGACGACCGCAAGTGGGCGTACATCCGCCTGGAGGGCCGCTCCTTCGTCGACGCGCCGCTCAACGCCGAGCTCAAGCTCGAGGTGTGGGACTCGCCGAACTCGGCTGGCGTCATCATCGACGCGGTCCGGGCCGCGAAGATCGCGCTGGACCGGAAGATCGGTGGCCCGATCCTGTCGGCGTCGTCCTACTTCATGAAGTCCCCGCCGGTCCAGTACGCCGACCACGACGCGCACGCCGCCGTCGAGGCGTTCATCGCCGGCGAGGTCGAGCGCTGAGCCATCGCGCCACGCAGCATCCCGAGGGGTCGAGCCGGTCGCGGCTCGGCCCCTCGGGGCCGTCCGGGCCGATCCACCTGGTCACTCCGGGACGGCGCCGTCGGGGCGCTCGAGCGTCAGCAG
>JBKOWB010000232.1:0-3836 GCA_046724195.1 Actinomycetota bacterium | reverse complement strand
CGTGGTGGGCGACGTCGCGCAGCGCCGCCTCGTCGTACTCCACGATGTGGATGCCGCGCAGGAACGACTGCACCGACAGTCCGGACGAGTGCCGGGCGCAGCCACCCGTGGGTAGCACGTGGTTGGAGCCCGCCGCATAGTCGCCCAGCGACACCGGCGACCAGGCGCCGACGAAGATGGCCCCGGCGTTGCGCACCCGCATGGCCCACTCGCGGGCGTCCCGGGTCTGGACCTCCAGGTGCTCCGCCGCGTACGCGTCGACTACCCGCAAGCCCTGCGCCAGGTCGTCCACCAGCACCACACCGGACTGCGAGCCGGTCAGCGCCTCGCGAACCCGGGCCTCGTGCTTGGTGGCCGGGACCTGGCGGGCGAGTTCGGCCTCGACCGCCGCCGCCAGCGACTCCGAATCGGTGACCAGGACGCTGGCGGCGAGCGGATCGTGCTCGGCCTGGCTGATGAGATCAGCGGCGACGTGCACCGGGTCGGCCGTGTCGTCGGCGAGGATCGCGATCTCGGTCGGACCGGCCTCGGCGTCGATGCCGACCGCGCCGCGCAGCAGCCGCTTGGCGGCGGTGACCCAGATGTTGCCCGGCCCGGTGATGACGTCGACGGGTGCGCACGCGTCGGCCGGGTCGGCGCCGGACGAGCCGTAGCCCAGCATCGCGATCGCCTGGGCGCCGCCGACCCCGTACACCTCCTTGACGCCGAGCAGCGCGCACGCGGCGAGCACCCGGGCGTCGGGCAGGCCGCCGTTGTCCGGCTGCGGTGGGCTGGCCACGACCAGCGAGCCGACGCCGGCGACCTGGGCCGGGACGACGTTCATGACCACGGTGGACGGATACATCGCCAGGCCGCCGGGCACGTAGAGACCGACCCGGGACACCGGGACCCAGCGCTCGGTCACGCTGCCGCCGGCCACCACCTGGGTGGTCACGTCGGCGCGGCGCTGGTCCGCGTGCACCTTCCGGGCCCGGGCGATCGACTCGAGCAGCGCGGCCCGTACGTCGGGGTCGAGGGTGTCCGCCGCGGCGGCGATGGCCTCGGCGGGAACCCGCAAGCGGGAGATGCGGACGCCGTCAAACCGCTCGGTCGCGTCCCGGATCGCATCGAAGCCGCGCTCGCGTACCGTCTCGACGACCGGGCGGATCCGCTCGACCGCCACGGAGACGTCGAGCCCCGCACGGGGCAGCAGGCCGCGCGGGTCTCGTCGGGAGCCGCGTAGGTCGATCCGGTTCAGCACGGGCCCAAGTCTAGGCGGCTCCCCCGACGGGACCCCGCCGCAGGTCCAGCACGCGGGACTGAGGATATGCGAAAAATGCGACGGGAAAGGCGAAGCACGGCGCAAGATCGCCGCGGCCCACCCGCGCGCGTACAGCGACCATGCCGATACGCTCGCTCCGTGGGCGCGATTCTGCCGGTCTTCCCGCTGGGCACGGTGCTTTTCCCGGGCCTGGTGCTGCCCCTGCACATCTTCGAAGAGCGCTACCGCACGCTCGTGCGCGAGCTGGTCGCCAGCCCCAGCGACGGGCCGCATGAGTTCGGCGTGGTGACCTTGCGGCGCGGGCTCGAGGTCCAGCAGCCGGCGGAGGGCAGCAACGAGGTACCCGCCGAGCCGGAGCCGGTCACCGCGCCCCAGCTCTACGACGTGGGCTGCACGGCCGAGCTGCGCCAGGTCACCGAGCTGCCGGACGGGCGGTTCGACATCGTGACGGTCGGCCGGCGGCGGTTCAAGGTGCTGAGCGTCGAGGCGGGCGCGGCGCCGTACCTGACGGCCGAGGTCGAGTGGCTGCCCGACGACGAGGGCATGGACGAGACGGCCGACTTGCTCGCGCCCCGGGTGCTGGGTGCTTTCCGGACCTATCTGGAGTTGCTGCGCCCCGACTCGGAGGTGCTCGACCAGGTGCCCGACGACCCGACCGTGCTGTCCCACCTGGTCGCCGCGACCGCGCAGCTCACCACGGACGAGCGGCAGCTGTTGCTGGCCGCGCCCGACACGGCCACGCGGCTGCGTACCGAACTGAAGCTGCTCAACCGCGAGGCGGTGCTGCTGGCTCGGGTCCGGGCGGTCCCGGTGCCGCTGTCGGATCTTGCACGTCCGGCGAGCCCGAACTGAGCGGCGTCTCGCCGGGCGGCCGGGCGGCCGGATACTGGTCGCTGGACAGGTCGCGGCCGTAGCCGGGCTTAGCGCCGGGCTGGTCCAGATCCGGGTCGTTCGACCAGCCGGCCAGCAGCGTCAGCACGATGGCCGCGGCGAACGCCGGCACCAGCAGCGTGCCGTGTGTGTGCAGGTCAGGCGGCGCGTGGTAGGTGGCCCCCGAGGTGGCCGTGTCCCGCCACTTTTCGTACCCGCTGAGGCCGATCTGGCGTCCCAGCTGCCATGCCACCGGCGCTGCGAGAAGCGCCCCGATCGTGACCCCGAGCAGCAGGGCCGGGCCACGGTTGCGGCGCAGCGCCATCCACGCGACGACCGCAACGACCAGCCCGAAACCAAAGCCGAGCAGCGTGAACCAACCCTCCGCGGCGATGAACTCCTCGGGCGACGGGTCGTTGACCACGATGCCGTTCGCCCCGGTGTCGATCATCGGCACGGTTGGCGACAGCCAGTGCCATAGCAGCCCGAGCGGTCCGCCGGCCGCCGCGATGACCAGGGCGGTCGAGACCGCGACCAGGACGGTACGGCGCCACGGCCGGCGCCGCGGACGCTCCGGCTCCCACCGGTCCCCGGAGGAGAACGAATACAGCGGCGGCGGCACGTACCCCGGCTCCGCGGCAGGCGGGTACGGCGTCTGCTGCTGACTGGGATTCACGTTGCCAATCCTGCCAGGTTCGCCTGAGTGAGGTGCCGCGAAGCCCTCGTGCGGCTCAGCCAACGGCGGACGGTCCCAGGATCATCTTCAGGTCCGCGCGCAGCGCCGTGCTGGGCGCGACCCGCACGCCGCCCAGGCGCATGACCGTCGTCCGGCTGCCGTTCTGCAGGCGAACGTGCACCTCGGCGTCCCCGGGATGGCTGACCAGGATCTCCTTGAGCTGGTCGACCAGCGGCGGCGTGCACCGGGTGATCGGCATCGTCAGCGTGATCGGCTTGGCACCGGCCGACTGCGAAAGGTCCGGCAGCGACATGTCCATCACCATGATCCGCGGGGTCTCATCACGGCGGTCGACCCGACCCTTGACGATCACGATGGCGTCCTCGGCAATGTATTGGCCGATGACTTCGTAGGTGTTCGGGAAGAAGAGCGTCTCGACGCCTCCGGCGAGGTCCTCGAGCGTGGCGGACGCCCAGGCACGGCCTTGCTTGGTGATCCTGCGCTGGACGCCGGTGAGGATGCCGGCGAGCGTGACGACCTGCCCGTCTCCGACCGTGCCCTCCTCGTTGAGCGACGCGATGGTGGTGTCGGCGGCGTTGTGCAGCACCTGCTCGAGGCCGGCCAGCGGGTGATCGGAGACGTAGAGACCGAGCATCTCGCGCTCGAACGCCAGCTTGTCGCGCTTGTCCCACTCGCCCTCGCCGATCGTCGGCATGGCCACGGTCGCCGAGCCGGCGCCGATCTCATCGCCGAACGCGCCGAACAGGTCGAACTGGCCCGCGGCCTCGTTGCGCTTGACCTCGGCGTATGCGTCGATCGCCTCGGCGTGCACCGCCAGCAGGCCCTTGCGGGTGTGCCCCATCGAGTCGAACGCGCCCGCCTTGATCAGCGACTCCACCGTCTTCTTGTTGCAGGCGACCGCGTCCACCTTGGACAGGAAGTCATAAAAATCTCGATAGCCGCCCTGCGCTTCCCCGGATTTTGCCTGCCGGCACCGCACGATCGCGTCGACGACGTTGTGGCCGACGT
>JBKOWB010000372.1:0-10544 GCA_046724195.1 Actinomycetota bacterium | reverse complement strand
ACGAAGCCGCCGCGGCGGCCGGTGACCGTGCCGCGTCGACGGGCGACGATGCCGTCGCCAGGGCCGGTGACCGTGCCGGCGAGCCGGCGCAAGAGGACAAGAAGTAGGGACATATCCCCGGAATACGGGGCGCATTGGCATGGCCGCATCCATTGCCAATTGTCGATGTCTGGTGGTGGGGTGACAGAAGCCCAGCCCCTACCCACCGGAGGTCGTTCATGAGACGACGCGCCACCGTTCTGGTCGCCGCCGCCGCCGCAATCGGCCTGGTGCTGACCGCCGATCCGGCACCGTCCGCAACCGCGGGGCCGCGTGCCGAATCGTCCGCACGGTACGAGGTCTACGACGCTCGCACGCGCGCCCAGCGCAACCTCATCGCCGGCACGGGCGCCGCGATCGAGGCCGTCGAGCACTCCATCGTCACGGTTACCGCCACGCAGAGCGAGGTCAAGGCGCTGCGCGCACTGGGCTTCCCGGTCAAGCCGGTGCCGGTCGACGCGCCCAGCGAGGCAGTGTCCACGCTGGACTTCCCGTCCCGCGACTCGGCCTATCACAACTACGCCGAGATGGTCGCCGAGGTGAACGCGATCGTGGCGAAGTACCCCGCCATCGCGAGCAAGCGGGTCCTCGGCAAGACGTACGAGAACCGCGACATCGTCGCCGTGAAGATCTCCGACAACGTCGCGACGGACGAGAACGAGCCCGAGGTCCTCTACGACGCCAACCACCACGCGCGCGAGCACATCACCGTGGAGATGGCGATCTACCTGCTGCACCTGTTCGCCGACAACTACGCGAGCGACTCCCGGATCAAGAACATCGTGAACAGCCGGGAGATCTGGATCGTCCCGTCGGTCAACCCGGACGGCGCCGAGTACGACATCGCGACCGGCAGCTACCGCTCGTGGCGCAAGAACCGTCAACCCAACGCCGGCTCCCGGTACGTCGGCACCGACCTCAACCGGAACTACGGCTACAAGTGGGGCTGTTGTGGCGGCTCGTCGGGCAACCCGGCATCGGAGACCTATCGCGGCCCGTCGGCGTTCTCGGCGCCGGAGGCCCAGGTCATCCGCGACTTCGTGAACAGCCGGGTGGTCGGCGGCGTCCAGCAGATCAAGGCCGCGATGGACTTCCACTCGTACTCCGAGCTGGTGCTCTGGCCCTTCGGGTACACGACTGCGGCGACCCCCACCGGCATGAGTGCCGACCAGAACAACACGTTCGCGACGCTGGGCCGGCAGATGGCGGCGACCAACAACTACACCCCCGAGCAGTCCAGCGACCTCTACATCACCGACGGTGACCTGCTCGACTGGCTCTGGGGGACGCACCGGATCTTCGCGTACACCTTCGAGATGTACCCCCGGACCTCGGCGAGCGGCGGCTTCTACCCCCCGGGCAGCGTGATTCCGCGCGAGACGGCGCGCAACAAGGAGGCGGCCCTGCTGCTGGCGGAGGCGGCCGACTGCCCGTACAAGGTGATCGGTAAGCAGTCCACGTACTGCTGAGGTTGCGGATTCTGGCTACCTGTCGTAGCTTTATAGCTATGACAGGTAGTTTCCGTGCCTAGGGCCGGACTCACGCGGGACGCGGTCGTGGAGGTCGCGCTCGCGCTCATCGATGAGAAGGGCCTCGACGCGCTCAGCCTCGCCGCCGTTGCCGACCGGGCCGGCGTCGCCGCGCCCTCGCTCTACAAGCACGTCGGCAGCCTCGCCGACCTGCGCGAGCTGATGGCCCTGCGGGTCATGCGCGAGATCACCGGCATCTTCGCGGCCGCTGTGATGGGGCGCAGCCGCGACGACGCGGTCGAGGCGCTCATGCGCGAGTACCGCGCTTACGTCCTGGCCAATCCCGGACGGTACGCGCTGATCCCCCTCGACCCGCTGCGCTACGAGGGGCTGGCCGCGGCCGGTCGCGAACTGCTCGGCGTCTTCGTGGCGGTCATGCGCGGCTACGGGCTGGACGACGCCGCGACGACGCATGCGATCCGGCGCCTGCGAGCGACCGTGCACGGCTTCGCCGAACTCGAGGCGGGCGGCGGCTTCGGCATGCCGGAGGACATCGACACCACATACAACCAGCTCATCGCGATGTTTCTGAGGAGCCTGCAATGACGTCCCGGATCAAGCTCGGCGCGGGCGCACTCGCCTTCGCCGGCGTTATGTTTCTGCTCTATCCGGCCGTGCGGCCGTGGCACGACGAGTCGACGGTGGCCGGCGCCCGCGCGTCGATGTCGTCTGGCGCGTGGGTCGCCTCGCACTTCTTCGCGATGCTGGGCTTCATCGCCGTACCCCTGGGGTTGTTGGCCCTGCACGCCGTCCTGGCCTCGCGGCTGTCCTTCCTGGCGCTCGTCACGGCCTGGATCGGCGCGGGCCTGACACTGCCGTACTACGGCGCCGAGGATTTCGGCCTGCATGCGATCGCCCGGTCGCAGACGCCGGACCTGCTCGATGTCGTCGATCAGGTGCGCTACAACCCGGTCGCGGCCACGATGTTCGGCGTGGGCCTGGTCCTGCTGGCGGTCGGAGCGGTCCTGGCGGCGGTCGCGGTGTGGCGCTCCGACGTGTTGCCGCGCTCGGCCGGCGTCCTCTTCGCGGTGGGGTTCGCGCTGTTCCTCCCGCAGTTCTACCTCCCGGCGGCGGCCCGGATCGGGCACGGCGTGATCGTCGCGGCGGGCTGCTTCTGGTTGGCCTTCGCACTGTGGAGAGTTGACCTTCGCACGGTGGAGGCCGCCGCTGTCGGGGCGTGAGATAGCGTTCGGGGTGACCGCGTCGCAGCGAAGCCGGTGAGAATCCGGCGCTGTCCCGCAACTGTGATGACCCGGGCAAGCCCGGGCCGAGCCAGGTCGCCTGGGCGTCGGTCGCGAACAAGCGCTCTCGGGGAGGGGCGCCTCGCGGACAGGACGCCGCAACGCCTCCTGTCGGCGAAGCACCACAGCCTCGGCCGACAGGAGGAATCGATGAAACGTGTCCTGACCGCCGTGATCGCGGTGACCGCACTGCTGCTGGGCGGCTGTGCCAACGACGACGCCGGTGCCGGCCGGGCGGCGCCGTCGCCGAGCGGCCGTGCCTCGTACCCGGTCACGGTCGGCAGTGTGACCTTGGAGAAACGACCCGAGCGGATCGTCTCGCTCTCGCCCTCGGCTACCGAAATGCTCTTTGCCATCGATGCGGGCCCGCAGGTCGTGGCCGTGGACGACCAGTCCACGTTCCCGGCGAACGCACCGAAGACCGATCTGTCCGGGTTCAAGCCGAACGCCGAGGCGATTGCCGCCAAGAATCCCGATCTGGTGGTGCTGTCCAACGACCTCAACAAGATCGTGGATCAGCTCACCAAGCTCAAGATCCCGGTGTTCCAGACGCCGGCCGCGAACGGACTGAACGACACCTACAACGAGATCGGCCAGCTGGGCACACTGACCGGCCACCAGACGGAGGCGAGCGCGTTGACCGATCGGATGCGCGCCGACATCGACAAGATCGTCAAGAGCGTGCCACCGCGGGCGACGCCGCTGACCTACTACTACGAGCTCGACCCGACGTTCTTCTCCGTGACGTCGAAGACGTTCATCGGGTCGATCTTCTCGCTGTTCGGCATGTCCAACGTCGCGGATGCCGCCGATCCGGACGGTGCCAAGGGCGGCTATCCGCAGCTGTCCCAGGAGGTCCTGCTCAAGGGCGACCCCGACATGATCTTCCTGGCGGACAGCAAGTGCTGCCAGCAGTCGGCCGCGTCGGTGAAAGCCCGCAAGGGCTGGTCCGGCATCACCGCTGTCAAGGCCGGGCAGATCGTCGCGCTCGACGACGATATCGCGTCCCGCTGGGGTCCCCGGGTCGTCGACCTGGTCCAGTCCGTCGCTGACGCGGTGGTCAAGGTCCCGGCGTGAGCATCCGCCTCGACGAGGCGTCTCCCGCGAAGGCGAAACCCGCGGGCCTGCGGCCCGTGTGGTTCGCCGGTGGCGTTGTCGCGGTGCTGGTCGCGGTCGTGGCCGGCCTCGCGCTGGGGCCGGTCAGTCTGCCGCCGGGAAGCGTCGCCGCCGAGCTTCTCAACCTCCTTCCGGGGGTACGGATCCACAGCGGGCTCAATGATCGCGAGGTGGCCATCGTCACCCAGCTGCGCCTGCCGCGCGTGGTGCTGGGGCTGCTCGTCGGCGGGATGCTGGCCATGGCGGGCGCCGCCTACCAGGGCGTCTTCCGCAACCCGCTGGCCGACCCGCACCTGCTCGGGGTGGCCGCGGGAGCCGGCCTCGGCGTGACCGCGGTGATCGCGACGCGTACGGCGACCGGCGACGCCACGTCGAACCTGCCGATCGGCGTGCCGCTTGCCGCGTTCCTCGGCGCGATCGGCGCCGTGGCCCTCACCTGGATACTCGGCGCCACCGGCGGCCGGAGCCGGACGCCCGCGACGCTGATCCTCGCCGGGGTCGCGGTGTCCGCGTTCCTCGCCGCGGCGCAGACCTTTCTCATGCAGCGCCACGTGGACACGCTGCGCGAGGTGTACTCGTGGCTGCTCGGCCGGTTGGCCACCGCCGGCTGGCACGACGTGCTGCTGGTACTGCCCTATGCCGCGGTGACCGGCGCGATCGTGCTCTCCCAACGCCGCGAGCTCGACGTACTGACCGTCGGCGACGAGGAGGCGACCAGTCTCGGGCTGCACCCGCAGCGCAGCCGCTACCTGTTGCTCATCGCCGCGTCGCTGGGGACGGCGGCGGCCGTGTCGGTGTCCGGGCTGATCGGGTTCGTGGGCATCATCGTGCCGCACACGCTGCGGTTGCTGGCCGGCGCGAGTTACCGAGCGATCCTGCCGCTGTCGGTGCTGTTCGGCGGCGCGTTCCTGGCCCTGACGGATCTGGTGGCTCGCACCGTCGCGGGTCCGGCAGAGATCCCGATCGGCGTGGTCACGGCTTTCCTCGGCGCGCCGTTCTTCGTCCTGGTCCTGCGCACGAACCGGTCGGTGTCGCCGTGACCGCGCCGGAACCTCGGGTCGCCGTCGGGGTGCGAGGGCTGACCGTCCGGCTCGGCGGCAACCTCATCGTCGACCGGATGGACCTCGACGTGGTCGAGGGCGAATGGGTCACGATCATCGGCCCGAACGGGGCCGGCAAGTCGACCGCTCTGCGTGCCATCGGCGGCCTGCTGCCGTTCGACGGCCGCATCGATCTGAACGGCACACCGGTCGACCGAGTGCCCCGCCGCGAACGCGCCAAGACGGTCGCCACCGTGGCCCAGACGCCCGTGGTGCCGCCGGGCATGCATGTCCTCGACTACGTCCTGCTCGGCCGTACCCCCTACATCCGCCCCCTGGGCCGCGAGTCCCGGTCCGACCTGGCTGCCGTCGACGACGTGTTGAACGAACTCGATCTGGAGAGACTCGCCGGCCGCCGGCTCGACACGCTGTCCGGTGGCGAGCGGCAACGGGTCTTCCTGGCCCGAGCGCTCGCGCAGGGCGCGCGGATCACGTTGCTCGACGAACCGACCAGCGCGCTGGACATCGGCCACCAGCAGGAGGTACTGGAGCTGGTCGACCGGCTGCGGGCCGAACGCGGCCTGACCGTGCTCGCCACCATGCACGACCTGTCGGCCGCCGGCGAGTACGCGGACCGGCTGGTCCTGCTGGCCGGTGGCCGGGTGGTGGCGGCCGGAACGCCCCGCGAGGTGCTCACCGAGGACCTGCTCGCGACGCACTACCGGGTCAAGGTCCGCGTCATAGACGGCGAACAGGGCCCGCTGGTGGTCCCGGTCCGGGGTTAGTACCTAGCGCGGGTCGCTCGCGAGCACCGAGAACGTGCCGCCTTCGGGGTCCTCCAGCACCGCGTACCGCCCGATCGCGAGCGTCGTCGGCGGGTGCACGACGCGGCCACCCAGCGCGTAGGCGTGCTCAGCGATCGCATCGCAGTCCTCGACCGCGAAGTAGACCATCCAATGCGGCGGAAGGTCGTCGGGCCAGTCATCCCCGACCATCGGCTGTATCCCGGCGATCGTCTCGCCGTTGTGTTCCCAGACGAGGTACGGGACGCCGCTGACCGAACTGCTGCGCGCCGTCCAGCCGAACACCGCACCGTAGAACGCGACCGAGCCATCCACGTCCCGGGTGGTGAGCTCGTTCCAGGTCAGCGCGCCCGGCACGTCGAAGACCTCGGCGCCGGGCATCGAGCCGGGCTGCCACACGCTGAACGGCGCGCCGGCCTGATCCAGAAACGCGGCCATCCGGCCCTGGTCCCCCACGTCGAACGGCGCCACCAGAACCTTGCCGCCCGCCGCGTCTACCCGGGCGGCGATGGCGTCCGAGTCGTCCGTCCCGATGTATGTGCTCCAGGCGGTCGGCTGGCCCTCCCCGAACAGCGGCCCCGCCCCGGCCGCCGGCCGCCCATCGAGGGCAAAGATCGTGTAGCCGCCGTACTCGTCGCCGGAGACGTGCGCGGTCCAGCCGAACAGGGTCGTATAGAAGCGCTGCGCGTCGTCGAGGTCGGCCGTGCCCAGGTCCACCCAGTTAGGGACACCGGGAAGGGGTGCGGTCATGCCCGCATATTCGCATCGCGATACCACTGACCGGGCGGTATTGACAAGTTTCTAGCTGAATCGCCGACCCTCGTCACGTCGATAGGCCCATACGGCCACCCCAGCCAGCACGACCGTCCAGCCGCAGCCGCACCGCCGACATCCCTTCACGGTACGGTCGTGACATGCCGCTCGCCGCCACGTTTGCCCAGCTCGCAGGCGCGGCCGGCTACTGCCGCGACGATCGACAATCACCTCACCTAGGCTCCGACCGTGCCCGAACTGGTCCTGCGCGCGGCCGAGCCGGATGAGCTGGACGCCGTCCTCGCGTTCTGGCGGGTCGCGGCCGAGAACGCCCACCGGCCGGCCGATACCCGCGCGGCCCTGGCGACGCTGCGTCTGCGCGATCCAGACGCGCTGATCCTCGCGGTCGACGGCGACGAGATAGTCGGCACGATCATCGCAGGTTGGGACGGCTGGCGCTGCCACCTGTACCGGCTGGCGGTCGCGCCGAGCCGGCGTCGCGCGGGCATCGGACGTGCGCTGATCACCGCGGCCGAGGAGCGCTTCCGCGTCCTCGGCGGGGCTCGCGCCCAGGCCATGGTCCTCGACGACAACCAACAGGCCCATCGCCTTTGGTCGGCGAGCGGCTACCACCCCCAGGGGGAGTGGTCCCGCTGGATCAAGCCACTGTGATGAGCGGGCGCGGGAGCGGCTTCGCGTGCAGGACGGAAAGGCGGGAGACGGCGCGGGTCAGGACCACGTACAGGCGGTTCAGCCCGCGCGGCTCGGCCGCCACGATGTCCGCGGGCTCGACCACGATGACATGGTCGTACTCCAGGCCCTTGGCGACCGTGGCGGGCACCACCGTGACGCGCGCCTCGGCGTTGACGTCGTCGGGCGTCGCGGCCTCGATGCGCGCGGCCGCGAGGTGCCCGCGCAGCCGTGCCACCGCGGCGTCGGCCGCGATGACCGCGACCGAACCCTCGTGCTCGAGCGCCGCGGTCACCTCGACCAGCGTCGCGGCATCGACCTCGGACGGTGAATCGACCGGCACGATCGCGAGGTCGCCGTCATGGCGCAGGGACACCGCCTCGGGCACGTTCACCGAGAGCGCCGGCAGCAGGCGGTTGGCCAACCTCAAGACCTTTTCCGGTACGCGGAACCCGACCGTCAACGGCACCACCGCGGCACCCGGCTTGCCCACCCAGCCGAGTGTGTCGAGCCAGTCCACGGTGGCCCACGGCGCGGTGCCCTGGGCGAGGTCGCCGAGCAGCGTGATCGAGCCGTGCTCGCTGCGCCGCGCGATCGCCCGGGCCTGCATGGGGGACAGGTCCTGAGCCTCGTCGACGACGATGTGCCCGAAGCTCGGTTCGCGTTCGAGCAGCCCGGCCGCCTCGTCGAGCAGGATCAGGTCGGCGGCGCTGAACTTGGCGGACTTCGGAGTTTTCGGCGGCTTGACCCAACGCAGCGCGTCCTGCTCCTCGTCGGTCAGGATGCCGGCCGCGACCGACGGGTCGGTCAGCAGGTCGACCACGAGCGACTCGGGCGTCACTGCGGGCCAGACCGCGTCGAGGAATTCGGTGACCGGCGCGACCTTGCTCATCTTGCGTAACCAGCCCTCGCTCGGAGAGTTCCCGCTGCGGTATTCCGACTGCCGTTGCAGCAGGCCGACGACGCGGGCTCGGACCCGCTCCCGGCCCACCGCATAGGGCAGGCCCTCGCGCCGGGCCTCGTCCACGATCCGGCGCAGCGGCTCGGGATCGATCCGCCACCGGTAGGAACCGTCGGACACCATGATCGGCTCGGAAGGCTTGCCCAGCCGGCTCCATAGCGCCTTGGCCAGCACCTGCGCCATCCGCGCGTCGTGCTTGAGCAGGGTCGCCGCCTCGCTGTCCGTCGCCCGCACCGGAGCTCGGGCGATGAGCTCGTCGATCGTGGACTGCTGTACGTCCACCTCGCCGAGCGCCGGCAGCACGGCGGAGATGTAGGACAGGAACGCGGTGTTCGGCCCGACGATCAGCACACCGGAGCGGCGCAGGCGCTCGCGGTGCAGATAGAGCAGGTACGCGGCGCGGTGCAGGCCGACCGCGGTCTTGCCGGTGCCCGGCGCACCCTGGACGCAGATCGAGTCCTCCAGCTCGGCGCGGACCAGCTCGTCCTGCTCGGGCTGGATGGTCGCGACGATGTCGCGCATGGGGCCGACTCGGGGCCGCTCGATCTCGGCCGTCAGGATGCGGCTCTTCGTGCCGAGTTCCTCACCCCGGTCGAGGTGCTCGTCCTCGAAGCTGGTCAGCTCGCCCTTGACGAACCCGAAGCGGCGGCGGGTCGACACGCCCTGCGGGTCGCGGACGCTGGCCCGGTAGAACGAGCGGGACAGCGGCGCACGCCAGTCCAGCACCATCGGCTCGCCGGTGTCGTCGATGACGTGACGTCGCCCGATGTGATAGTCGACGTCCTCGATGTCCAGGCGCCCGAAGAAGAGCGGCGTGTTCGGGTCGTCGGCCAGTTCCGCGACGCGGCGGGAGAGCGTACGGCCGAGGACCTCGGCGACGTACGGGTCGCCGGCCACCTCGGAGCCGGCGTCGAAGAGCGCCTCCGCGCGGCCCCGCATCCGGCGCAGGGCGGCCCGGGATTCGACGAGGTGGGTGCGTTCGGCGGCCAGTTCGCGATCTAGATCGAGCTCGGGCAGGTCGGGTTCGGCAGGCAGCGTCATCCGATAGACCTTTCGGCAGTCGGCGTGTGCGGCGTTCGGCTGACCTGGGCCGCCCGGCGCTCCGTCTCGGCGGCGGCCTCCGGAGAGGTCGAGGTCTCGTCCCCGTCCTCCGAGTCGAGGTCTCGTCGAGGTGCGGTGCCGGCAGTGCCCGGTGTGAGGCGCGCGGCGCCCCGCGCGCGAGCGTTCGATGTTACGCGCGGTGGCGGTGACGATGCCAAACGATTAACGCGGGATCATGTCTTGCATGACGCAGAGCAGGGTGACGATCACCGACCCGCAGGTCATGCGGGCGATGGAGTCGGCTCGCCAGCGCCGACGCGGACCCCGGCGGGGCACGCCGGGGCCAGCGGCGACCAACGCCCCGGGCGGACGCGTGCGGGTCCGGGATAGCGTCGGGTCATGAGCGACAACGTCCAGCGTCCCCGGGTCGGGCACGTCCAGTTCCTCAACTGCCTGCCCATCTACTGGGGTCTTATGCGCTCCGGCGCCCTGCTCGATGTCGATCTGCGAAAGGACAGCCCGGACCGGCTCAACGCCGCCCTGATCGCGGGTCAGCTGGACATCGGCCCAATCTCGCTGGTGGAGTACCTGCGGCACGCCGACAACCTGCTGATGCTGCCCGACCTCGCGGTCGGCAGCGATGGCCCGGTCCAGTCGGTCAATCTGATCTCGACCCGCCCGCTGGCAGCGTTGGACCGCCGGCCGGTGGCGCTGGGCTCGACCTCGCGGACCGGCGTGCTGCTCGCCCAGATGCTGCTCGCCGACCAGTACGGCGCCGAGCCCGAGTACTTCCGCTGCCCGCCGGACCTGGCACAGATGCTGATGGAGGCGGATGCCGGCGTGCTCATCGGCGATCCCGCGCTCCGGGCGATGCATGAGGCCCCGGCCCTCGGCCTGCAGGTCACCGACCTCGCTCAAGCCTGGAAGGAGTGGACCGGGCTGCCGATGGTCTTCGCCGTCTGGGCGGCCCGCAAGGACTTCGCGGCCGCCAACCCGGGCCAGGTCAAGGAGGTCCACGAGGCGTTCCAGCGCTCGCGCGACCTGTGCCTCGGCGAACTCGACGCGGTGGCCGGGGCGGCCTCACGCTGGGAGCCGTTCGACTCGGCGACCCTGGCTACGTACTTCCGGGGGCTGGACTTCTCGCTCGGCGAGCGGCAGATCGACGGGGTGCGCGAGTTCGCCCGCCGAGCGGCAGCCCGCGGTGAGGTCCCACCGCTGCCCGCCGACGGCCCGACCTTCGCCGCCGTCTAGCTGAGCTGGCTGGCCTCGCTCCGCTCGGCGGCTCGCGCTGAGCTGGCTGGCCTCGCTCCGCTCGGCGGCTCGCGCTGAGC
>JBKOWB010000324.1:0-5662 GCA_046724195.1 Actinomycetota bacterium | reverse complement strand
TGGACGGAACGATCAACTACGAGATCGTCACGAGGATCGGCAGTCCACGGGAGCCGCGCGTCTACGACCGAACCGCAGGCGTCCCCGACGCCGGCGAGGCCGCTGCGGGCGAGGCTGCCGCGGGCACGGGCAAGGCGGGCGCGGCCGCGGTTGGCGGGGAGGCCTCGTGAGCCCCCGCAAGCCGCCCGCCATCTCGCGGCGGCGGGCCAAGCAGGTCGGCATTGTCGGCGCCGCGGTCGGTGTCGCCGCCGCCGGGCTGGCCACTGCGTTCGCCGTCGAGAGAGCCCTGGTCCGCCGCTCCGTCAGCGCGCCCGGGGACCCGTACGTCGATGAGCCGTTCGGTGACCAGCCGTTCGACGAGGAGCTGACCGTAACTGCCGCCGACGGCACGCACCTGCACGTCGAGATCGTCGAGCCCAAGGTGCCCACGACGAAGCCGACCATCGTCTTCGTGCACGGCGTCGGGCTGGACATGGGCACGTTCTACTTCCAGCGAACGGCCCTCGCCGAGCGCGGCGACCATCGGCTCGTCTTCTACGATCAGCCCGGCCACGGCCGGTCCAGCCGGCTCGAGTCCGGGAACTACGACATCGCGGCGCTGGGCAAGTCGCTGGCGGCCGTGCTCAACGCGACTGTGCCGGACGGGCCTATCGTCCTGGTCGGCCACTCGATGGGCGGCATGACGATCATGGCCTTCGCCGAGCAGCATCCGGAATGGTTCGGCAAGCGCGTGATGGGCGTCGTGCTGATGTCCACCTCCGCCGGCCTGTTCGACAAGGCGAAGCTCGGCCTGCCGTCGCTGGTCGCCCGCGCGAGCGCGCCGCTGTTCCCGCTCTGGGGTGGTGCGGCCCGGCTCGGTGGCGGCGCGATCGACAAGGCTCGCGTCGCCTCCTCCGACCTGGCCTGGCTGCTCACCCGCCGGTACGGCTTCGGCGAGGCGCGGCCCAGTCCGTCGTTGGTCACGTTCGTGGAAAGCATGAACTCCAAGACCTCGACGGAGACGCTTGCCAAGTACGTGCACACGCTGTACACGCACAACCGCTTCCCGGCACTGTCCGCGCTGCGCGGCGTGCCGGTGCTCGTGCTGGTCGGCACGAGGGACTATCTGACCCCGGTCGCCCACTCGGAGGAGATCCTGAAATACCTGCCGGACGCCGAGCTTGTCAAGATCGACAATAGTGGGCACGTCGTCATGCTGGAGAAGGCCGATGAGGTCAACGCGGCCTTGATTCCCTTCCTGGACAAGATCGATCAGGAGAAGACCACGTGATCACGACCGGCATCCGGCTGGCGACCGTGGACGACACCCGGGAGTTCGGCCGCCGTCTCGCCGCGGTGCTACGCCCGGGCGACCTCGTGCTGCTCACCGGGCCGCTCGGTGCCGGCAAGACGGCGCTGGCGCAGGGCATCGGCGCGGGCCTGAAGGTACGCGGCGACGTCACGTCGCCGACCTTCGTGATCGCGCGACTGCACCCAGGAGAGGTGCCACTCGTCCATGCGGACGCCTACCGGCTCGGCGCTAAACCCGACCCGCGCGCCGAGATCGACGACCTCGATCTGGACGCTACCGCGGACGACGCGGTCACCGTGGTGGAGTGGGGCGAAGGCCTGGTGGAGCACCTCAGCGAGGCGTACCTGCAGATCCGGATCGAACGCCTGGACGACGACACCCGGATCGTTGATCTGGTGCCGTACGCCGGCGACTGGTCCGCACGGCTGGAGAGACTGTGAACCTCCCCGAGTTATTGCCGGTGGCGTGGCGGGAGGCGTTGGAGCCGCTGCTGGATCCGGCCGCGACCGCGGCGCTGGGCGAGTTCGTCGAGGCAGAGTACGCCGCGCACACCGTCTACCCGCCGATCGAGGATCTCTTCGCCGCCTACCGGCTGTGCCCGCCCGAGTGTGCCCGCGTCCTGATCCTCGGACAGGATCCCTATCACGGGTCCGGGCAGGCGCACGGGCTCAGCTTCAGTGTCCGCGACGGTGTGCGGGTCCCGCCGTCGCTGCGCAACGTCTTCAAGGAACTCGCCGACGACCTCGGCGTCGCGGCACCGGCGACCGGTGACCTCTCCGGCTGGGCGCGGCAGGGCGTGCTGCTGCTCAACGCGGTGCTCACGGTGCGCGCCGCCGCGGCCGCGTCGCACGCCGGCAAGGGCTGGGAGGCGTTCACCGACGCCACGATCCGGGCGTTGAACGCGCGTGACGAGCGGGTCGTCTTCCTGCTCTGGGGCGGGTACGCCCGCAGGAAGGCCGCCTTGATCACCAACCCGGTGCACGTGGTCCTGGAAGCCGGGCATCCGAGCCCGCTGAATCCGAAGGGGTTCCGCGGCGCGCGCCCGTTCAGCGCCGCGAACAAGGCGCTCGCCGACGCCGGCCGCCCCGTCATCGACTGGGATCCGGGACGCTAGGGTTCAGGACGTGCTCGTACTCGCCCTGGACACCGCGACGCCCGCGTCCACGGCGGCGGTCGCGGAGGTGACCGGCGGCGGCATGCGGGGCATCGCGGAACGCCGTACCGTCGATACTCGCGCGCACGGCGAGCTGCTCGCGCCCGAGATCGCCGCCACGCTCGCCGAGGCCGGGATCCGGCCGCGCGACCTCGGGGCGATCGTCGCCGGGCTGGGGCCCGGCCCGTTCACCGGGTTGCGCGTCGGCCTGGCCACCGCGGCGAGCATGGGGCAGGCGCTGGGCATACCGACGTACGGCGTGTGTTCGCTGGACGCGCTCGGCCTCGCCGCCGGGCCGGGCCGCGTGCTTGTCGCCACAGACGCGCGGCGTCGCGAGGTCTACTGGGCGACGTACGCCGATGGCAGGCGCACCAGAGATCCGGACGTCGCCAGGCCCGCCGATGTGATCGTTGACGTCGACCGCGCCGTGGGGGAGGCCGGGCTGAAGTACAGCGACGTCTTCGGCGTACCGATCGACGAGATCCTGCTCTATCCGCCGGGCGCGGCGCTGGTGTCGCTCGCCGCGGACCGGATCCGCGACCGGGCGCCCAGCGAACCGCTCACGCCGCTCTACCTGCGTCGCCCCGACGCCGTGGAGTCGTCGGCCCGCAAGCCCGTACTGCAGTGACGAGCCTGGAGCGGTTCCGCTGGTGGCACATCACCGACGTGCTGCCGATCGAGGAGGACCTGTTCGGCGCGGAGCGGTGGTCGCCCGCCATGTTCTGGAGTGAGCTGGCTCAGCGGCATTTCTACCTGGTCGCGCTCGACGCGGACGTCGTCGTCGGCTATGCCGGACTCGCCGTCGTCGACAAGGAAGAGTCGTGGGTGCAGAACATCGCCGTGCGGCGGGACGTCCAGCGCCACGGCGTCGGCCGCGAGCTGCTAGAGGCTCTGCTGGCCGAGGTCGAACGCAGAGGCGTGGCGAAGACCCTGCTGGAGGTGGCGGTCGACAACGCCCCGGCCCAGCGCCTTTACGCGAAGTACGACTTCGAGCCGGTCGGTATCCGCCGCGGCTACTACCAACCCAGTAACACCGACGCCCTGGTGATGATGAGAAGTGCCTGACGAACCCCTGGTCCTCGGCATCGAGACCTCGTGCGACGAGACCGGCGTCGGCATCGTCCGCGGCCACACCCTGCTCGCCGACGCGCTCGCCTCCAGCGTTGACCAGCACGCCCGGTTCGGTGGTGTCGTGCCCGAGATCGCCAGCCGCGCCCACCTCGAGGCGATCGTGCCCACCATGCGACGGGCGCTCGACGAGGCGAACGTCACCCTGGGCGACATCGACGCGATCGCCGTGACGGCCGGGCCCGGCCTGGCGGGCGCGCTGCTCGTCGGGGTCGCTGCCGCCAAGGGGTACGCGTTGGCGGCCGACAAGCCGATTTACGGGGTCAACCATCTCGCGGCGCACGTCGCGGTCGACACCCTGGAACACGGTCCCCTGCCCGAGCCGGCGATCGCCCTGCTCGTCTCGGGCGGCCACTCATCGTTACTGCTGGTCGACGACATCACGGCCAGCGTCACCCCGCTCGGCGCGACGATCGACGACGCGGCGGGGGAGGCGTTCGACAAGGTGGCGCGGCTGCTCGGCATGGGATTCCCCGGAGGTCCGGTCATCGACCATACGGCGCGGGACGGTGCCGCCGACGCGATCGCGTTCCCGCGCGGTCTGACCGCGCCGAAGGACCTCGCTGCGCACCGGTTCGACTTCTCCTTCTCGGGCCTCAAGACCGCTGTGGCGCGCTGGGTGGAGGCGCGGGAGCGCAGCGGCGAGCCGGTGCCGGTGGCCGATGTGGCGGCGAGCTTCCAGGACGCGGTCTGCGACGTACTCACCGCGAAGGCGCTGGACGCCTGCCAGGCGTACGGCGTCGAGACACTGATCATCGGCGGCGGCGTCGCGGCGAATTCGCGGCTGCGCGCGCTCGCCGAGGAGCGGGCCGTGAAGAAGGGCGTTCGGCTGCGCGTACCGCGGCCGGGGCTGTGCACCGACAACGGCGCGATGGTCGCGGCCCTGGGAGCACACCTCGTCGCGGCCGGCGCCGGCCCGAGCCGGCTCGACCTGCCGGCCGACTCGGCCATGCCATTGACGACCGTCGTTGCCGGAAGGTAGGCAGAACGCATGATCGCGCGCATGTGGGAGGTACGCGCCCTGGGCAGCGGGTTCGACGAGCTGCTGGCCTGGGTCTGCGACGAGGCGGTGCCGAGGATCGAGGTGTTGCCGCAGCACGTCTCGAGCGAGGTCTATTCGTCGACCGACCACCGCATCGTCGTCATCTCCAAGTGGCGCAACGCACCCGAACCGATGCCGGCTCCGCCGGAGCGCCTCGTCGCGCGCGCCCCGCACGTCTGGGACTTCACGCCCGTCGACCGGTAGGAATCGCGTCGCGTCCTGTCTGCCCGGTCCTTGACCTCGGGCCTCTGATGCGAACGCTGCCCGCCGCCCGTCGACGACCGGCACATGTGGAAGGTGAGTGCTGTCAACGGCTCCTCATGACAGCACTCACCTTCCACAAGCCGGGGTTGTCCACGGGGGCCCGAGCTCGACGGTCAGGCTCTGAGCGCAAGCGCCACGCCGAGCAGCGCCAGCGTCACGATGGCTACCGCGAAGACCAGCAACAACTCACGGCTCGGCCCGGAGTCGGCAGCAGGTACGGCGGCGTTGTCTGCGGGGAGGTCGCTGACGACGGCCGCGAGCTCGTCGAGGGTCCGGGCACCGCACACTGCCTCGACCCGCTGGGCGAACTCGTCCAGCGTGAGCCGCCCGGCGCCGGTGTGCCGCTCGAGCGCGGCGACAACGCGCTGCCGATCCTCGTCCGACGCGCGAATATCCACGGCAGGCACTCTATCCCCGCCGCGCCCGCGATAGCCCGCCCGGACGCCTCCGGCAACGAGCTTTCCGCGGCGTTCCCGGACCTTGGAGGGTTTGTGTGTGCACGGCCCTGGCAGGGCGCGGGCATCCGGTCACGAGCCGACAGGCGAGTGGATGCCCGCGCCCGGTCCTCGGCGGGAGCGACGGTCTGGACCACCGCGGACGTCGCGCAAGAAAGAATTTGATCTTGAAGACCACGTGAGGCCTGGCGGCGGAGCTGCGCACGGTGAGAGGTGCGGCGGAGAAGGCGATCAGTAGAGCGGGTCTTCGAGGAGATGTTCGAAGGCGAGTTCGGCGGCACCGATCAGGGCAGCGTCTGTGCCCAACTCCGGGGTACGGAGCCGGATGT
>JBKOWB010000047.1:0-3496 GCA_046724195.1 Actinomycetota bacterium | reverse complement strand
GATCGACGAACCGCTTGCGGGTGCCGTCAAGCTGACCGTCGGCGCCGCCGTGTCGAACTGGATGAGCCGCGAGCGGACCGGTTCGACGTTTCCGGCCTTGTCGGTCGAGAAGAACTTCACCGTCGTGGTCTGGGCGACCGTGAACGGACCAGTGTAGCTAGGCCCCGATGTGTTCGGATTACTGCCATCGGTGGTGTAGAAGGTCTTGTCGACGCCCGAACCCCCGGTGTCGGTCGCCGAGAGGCTCACGGTCACCTGCGACTTGTACCAGGTCGCGCAGGTCGCCCCGCCGCAGGCGACGGAGGTCGTCGGCGCCGTAGTGTCGGGTGTGGGGGTCGGCGGTGGCCCGCCCATGACCTCGCCGACGGTCCGCACCACGGTGCCGTTGGCGCTGCGCGGCGCCAGCCAATCGAGGAACGCCGTGAAGATGGACGGACTCATCGAGTTGACGTTCGTGCACGTATTGTCGCAGATGCCGTGGAACCTCAAGATCACCCAGCCGCCACCGTGGGTCTCGGCGTTGGTGACGTAGGTCTGCAGGTTCGCGAGCGTCGTGCTGGTGGTGACGCCCTCCGGAGTCCGTAGGTAGTAGGGATCCGGCGGCGGGATCGTCTCCGCGTACGGACAACCGCCGCAGGAGATGTTCCCCACCGTGCGGGCGCTTGCATAACCGCAGCCCTGCACGATCTGCTCGGCGGTCGCGTTGGACTCCGCCTCCGGGTAGGCGAACGAGGTCACCGGCGAGAAGCCGTTGTTGATCAGGTTGGTGCGGTCCTGGCAGACCTCGGTCGTGGCCGTGGCCGTGTTGACCGTCGTCAGGTTGGTGTGGTGGAGAGTGTGCCCGCCGATTTCGTTACCGGCGTTGGCCAGGTCATGAATCTGCGACCACGGCATGTAGTAGCCACTGCTGCCGACCATCGCCGAGTTGATGTAATACGTGCCGGTCAGCCCGCGCGAGGAGAGCATCGACAGCGTCGAATACTGGCTGGCGTGGCCGTCATCAAAGGTCAGGCTGACCACGGTATTGGTGGCGGCGTTGGCCGGCCCGATCACGAGGGCAGTCGGAACCAGGAGCGCTATCGCGGCAACGACCGCGAATCGAAAGCTGCGACCATGCCACGAGTGACCGGACATCGGATATCCCCCAACGCTACGGGATAAACAAGCACATCGACGGTACGACGATTACCTCATGTGAACCATCGGCGAGACGGGGGACCGCCGGGGGGCCGTATCGATTCCGGCGCTGCCGGCGAATCTCATCGGGGTCCGCGCGCCGCCCAGTACCGGCGCATTTGCTGCTGGCTGAGGATCTGCCGGATTTCGTACGTCTGCGCATCCGGGTACGTGTCGAGAAGGGCGCACAGGTCGTTCAGGTCGGACTGGCTGGTGTAGGTGGCGAGCTCGGCGGCCAGCCGGCGACGCCGCCGGCGGTTCGCCCGGCGCACCAGAAGTTCGGCCCGGAACACCAACAGGCGAGTCCGCAGCTCCATCGCCGCTCCCCGGCCGGCGTCGCCCGCCCGGCGACCAACCGACCGTCATCTCACGATACGCCCGGCGGCGGTTGGGCGTCGACGATTCCGGTACGCACGGCGTAGAGCGCGGCCTGCGTGCGGTCCTGGACGCCGAGCTTGGTGAGGATGGCGCTGACGTGGGTCTTGACGGTCTTTTCCGACAGCCCGAGTTGCCGGGCGATCTCCCGGTTCGCGCGGCCCCGGGTGATCGCGGCCAGCACGTCCCGCTCCCGTGCGGTCAGATGCACGTCGGCGTGGCGTGCCTGGCCGTCGGCGAGCAGCCGCGCCACATCAGGGTGCAGCAGGACATGACCCGCGTGTACGGCCCGGATGGCGGCGGCGAGGGCGGGCGGGTCGACGTCCTTGTACACGTACCCCGCGGCGCCGGCGCGAACCGCGGGCAGGACGGCGGCCGGCTCGGTGAAGCTGGTGATGATCAGCACCTTCGCGGAGTTGCCGGACTGGCGCAGGCCGCGCAGCGCCACGACGCCGTCGGCGCCCGGCATCTTGAGGTCCAGCAGTACCACGTCGGGGCGTAGCTCGTCCGCGGCGGTGACCGCGGCCGCGCCGTCGGCCGCCTCGCCCACGACGGTCAGGTCGTCCTGGAGGTCGAGGAAGGTGCGCAGGCCCTGCCGGACGACCGGATGATCGTCCACGACGAGAACGCGGATCGGGTCAGCCACCGGCCGGCACCTCCAGCCGGACGGTCGTGCCTCCGCCCGGCCGGGAGAGCACGTCGAGCCGGGCGCCCGCGGAACGGGCCCGCTCGCGCATCGACGCGAGGCCGAACTGGCGCGACGGGGCCTGCGGGTCGAACCCCCGCCCGTCATCGGTGATCTCCAGCACGAGCGATCCGTCGCTGGCCCGGACGGCGACCGTGACCAGGCTCGGCGCGGCGTGGCGCAGGGCGTTGTGCAGGGCCTCCTGGGCGATGCGGTACGCCGCCTCCTCGCGGGCGGCCGGCAACCGCGGCACCGGCTCGCCGGCGAACCGTACCGCCGGTTCATGCACCCGGTCGAGCAGGTCGGCCTGCTTGCGAAGCGCCACATCGAGACCATCCCCGGCCAGGTCGATCGGGCGCAGGCCGACCACGATGGCGCGCAGCTCCTCGGTCGCCTCGGCGGCGAGCCGGCGTACCGTGTCGAGCTCGGTTGCCGCCCGGGCGGCGTCCCGAGTGACGAGCGTCGCGGCGGCGTCGGCGGTCAGCCGCAGGCTGAACAGCTTCTGCGTCACCGCGTCATGCAGCTCACGCGATATCCGATTGCGTTCCTCCACGATGGACAGTTCGCGGCTGCGCTCGTAGAGTCGCGCGTTGATCAGCGCGAGCGCGGCGTGCGCGGCGAGCAGCCGCAGCAGTTCCTCGTCGGCGGCGGTGAAGCCGCCCGGCGTCTGCTTGTTGGCGAGGAACAGGGTGCCGAGGATCTCGTCGCCGTGCACGATCGGCATGCCGAGGAAGTCGGTGAGCACCGGGTGGGCCGCCGGCCACCACCCGAAGCGCGGGTGGGAGCGCACGTCTGCGAGCCGGACCGGATTGGGGTCGTGCAGCATCGCGCTCAGCAGGCCGTGCTGGCGCGGCAGCGGGCCGATCGCCCGGTACTGCTCGTCGCTGATGCCGTCGGTGAGGAACTCCGCGAACGAGTCGTCCGGCCCGGGCACGCCCAGCGCCGCGTATCGGGCGTCGAGCAGCCGGCGCGCGGACGTGACGATCGTCTGTAGGACGTCGCGGACCGACAGGCGCGCGGTGACGGCGAGCACCGCTTGGCTCACCTCGCGTAGCTCATCGCGGTTGCAGTCGGTCACCCTGAGCCTCCTTCGGTGTGCCCTTCTGGCCCTCGCCTGCTATGCCGTTGTCGGGCCGCGGCCGTGCGGCTCGGTGCAGTCGGTCACCCTGAGCCTCCTTCGGTGTGCCCTTCTGGCCCTCGCCTGCTATGCCGTTGTCGGGCCGCGGCCGTGCGGCTCGGTGCAGTCGGTCACCCTGAGCC
>JBKOWB010000066.1:0-10462 GCA_046724195.1 Actinomycetota bacterium | reverse complement strand
GCGCCGCCGCCCGCCGACTCGGATGCCCGCCAAGCCTCCGGCGAGCCACGTTCCGGGGGTCCGGCCGCGGACGGAGCCGGGACGGTCGCCGGATGACCTCACCTGACGGCGGCGGGGAGCGCCGGACGTTCACCCCTGACTTTCTCATCGAGCTGTTCCGCAACCCGCTCGATCCCGGTTACGCCGACGCGGCCGCTCGGAAGGCGCGTGACGGAGACGCGACCGGTGTCCGGAGGCGGATCATGAGCGGCGTCGCTGCGCTGACCCTCGTGGCGCTCGGGTTCCTGCTGGTCGTGGCGTACCAGCAGACGATCGCCGACGAGCCGGCCGCCTCCTCCGCCCGCAAGACACTGGTCGGCCAGGTGCAGAGCCGCCGCCAGGAGACCATGCAGCTGCAGGACCAGGCCGACAAGCTGCGCGACGACGTGGCCGCGCTGCGCGAGCGCCAGCTCGGCGGTGCGGCCGTGGCGCAGCTGCGCGAGCTCGAGGCGACCACCGGGCTTGCACCGGTCAAGGGCTCCGGCACCAAGATCACGATCAAGGACGGTCCGACGTCGGTCGACCCGGTGACCGGCGAGCACAAGACGGACGCGTTGGTGAAGGACACCGACCTGCAACTGGCGTGCAACGCGTTGTGGGCGGCCGGTGCCGAGGCGGTCGCCGTGAACGGGCAGCGACTCACGGCTACGTCGACGATCCGGCAGGCCGGCGAGGTGATCCTCGTCGACTTCCGGCCGGTGACCACGCCGTACGAGGTGGTGGCCATCGGGCCGGATTCGCTGTCCGGCGATTTCCGCGACGGGTACGCGGGCCGGTTCTTCAAGGAGCTCTCCTCCCGGTACGGCATGGGCTTCGACGCATCCGACGTCGACAACGTCACGCTCGACGCCGCGACGGAGCTGAACCTGCGCGTCGCCCAGCCGTCCACCCCGCCGCCCGCACCGTCGGGCGGTTCTTCGTCCCCTGGTTCGGCGAAGTCCGCCGTGCCGAAGAGCACACCATCGGAAGGCGGCCGATGATCGCCGTACTCGCCCTGATCGCCGGCGTCGCGCTCGGCATCGTGTTCCATCCGACCGTGCCCGCGGCGCTGCAGCCGTACCTGCCCATCGCGGTGGTGGCCGCGCTGGACGCGGTGTTCGGCGGCGTACGGGCCAAGCTCGACGGGATCTTCGATGACAAGCAGTTCGTCATATCGTTCATCGCGAACGTGGTGGTGGCTGCGCTGATCGTCTACCTGGGCGATCAGCTCGGCGTGGGCGGGCAGCTCTCCACCGGCGTCGTGGTGGTCCTCGGTGTCCGCATCTTCGGCAACGTGGCGGCGATCCGCCGGCACCTGTTCCGAGCCTAGGGCGAGCCATGACCGAATGCACCGAGCGCAGCGAGGGCCATGAGGGCATGGCGAGGGTGGCACTGCTATGACCGACCAGCACGAGCCGGAGGAGCGGACGCCTGAGCCGCCGCGGGACCGCGACATGCCCGCCGCGGGCGGCAAGCCGGGGCCCACGGCGGCCGCCCAACCGCCCGACGCCGAGGGCCCGACCGTCCCGATGCGCCGCCCTGTCGCGCCGCCCGCCGACCAGCCGCCGGCCGAGATCACGCCCCGGCCGGCCCACCAAGAGACCGACCGGTCGATCACGCGAACGCCCGGCGAGGAGCGGACCGTGGTGACGCCGCCCCGGACCGGTTCTGCCGCGCACGAGGAGCCGTCCGTGGAGTCCCTGCGGTCAGCGGCGTCGCGGCCGCCCGATGATGGCGGGGAAACCGTGCGCCTGCGCTCGCCGACGGTGGTTCCCGGATCCGCCGGCGAGCCTGCCGCCCCACCGAAGCCGGCCGCGTCCGGTGGGCCGGCCATCGCCGAGGCGGCGGCGTCACCCGTCGCGCGAGACCCATCCGCTCCGGTTGAGCCGCCCCCTGCGCAGAGCGCGGCCGTTCCGGTCGAGCCGGCGGCCGCGCAAGACGCCGTTCCGGTCGAGCCGGCGGCTGCGCGAGGCGCAGCGGGTCCGGTCGAGCCGCCCGCGGCGCCGGGTGCGTCCGCCTCGGGTGAGGGAGGTGTGGGCGCCCCGGAAACCGGGGGACCGGAGGCGGTGTCACCCGATCCGGTGATCTCCTCGGAGGACGCCGCCACGCGGTCAGGCGGGGAGGGGGACGTCGTACCGGACAGCGGTGTTGATCGTGGGAAGGCGGCGCTGCGGCGACGGCTGTCGTCCGCCGGCACGTTGATCTGGGTTTTGCTGGCCCTGTTCGGCTTTACGCTCGTCGTGCAGCTGCGCAGCAACAACGCCGACGAGGGCCTGGCCACGGCCCGCCAGGAGGATCTGGTGCGGATCCTGTCGGACCTCGAGGCGCGGGACCAGCGCCTGCAGGCCGAGATCACCGCACTCGAGCAGAGCCAGCGGCAGCTCACCTCCGGGGTTCAAGGCCGCCAGGCGGCCATCGCGGAGGCGCAGAAGCGGGCCAACGAGCTCGGGCTGCTCGCCGGCACGCTGCCGGGGCGCGGGCCGGGACTGCGGGTGACGATCGACCCGAAGGCCCAGGTCAAGGCGTCGGCGATCCTGAACGCGGTGCAGGAGCTACGCGGCGCCGGAGGCGAGGTCATGGAGATCGCCGGCGCGGGCGGCGCGGCGGTACGGATCGTGGCGTCGACATACTTCATCGACGCGAACGGAGGTGGCATCGTCGTCGACGGCATACGGCTGAACGGGCCCTACACGCTGTGGGTGATCGGTGCGCCGCAGACCATGCAGACGGCGCTGCAGATCCCTGGTGGGGTGGTGGCGTCGGTGAGCAGCGCCGGCGGTAGCGTGACCATGGAGGCACGCAGCATGGTCGAGGTGACCGCGGTGCGTAAGCCCACCGGTCTGCAGTACGCGCGTCCGGTCTCCTGACCGGCTGTGTCACTACGGAGGAATGTGTGATTCCTGAGGACCTGCGGTACACGGCCGAGCACGAGTGGGTGGCCGGTGACGGCAGCGGGCCCGTGCGGGTGGGCATCACCCACTACGCGCAGGACGCGCTCGGCGACATCGTCTACGTGCAGCTTCCCGACGAGGGCGCGGCGGTGCGGGCCGGCGATTCGATGGGCGAGATCGAGTCCACCAAGAGCGTTTCGGAGATCTATGCGCCCATTTCGGGGACCGTGGTGTCGAAGAACGCGACCCTGTCCGATGAGCCGGAATTGATCAACGTCGAGCCCTATGCGGCAGGCTGGCTGGTGGAGATCGCCCCGGAAGATCCGAAGTCGGTGGATGCCTTGCTGGACGCCGCGGCTTACCGTGCATTGACCGAGAGCTGAACGGCCCGCGCGTCTGGTTGCCCCCCATTTCGGGGCTGACTAGGCTCGCGTGGCACACGCAAGAACCTGTCATCCCTTCGAAACCGATAGTCGTGCGTCCGGGCCCCGCTCCGGGCGGCGGCGGGGAGTGCCGCGCCCGGGCGTCGTGTCCGGTTCCGCTCACCCCACGTCGTCGGGCGGCGACCAACAAATCCGTGAGGTGGTCCGATGACGCGCCCAGACGACGAGTTTCCGCCACTCGACGTCACGTCCACGCTGAACCTCGGTGCGCTCGATGAAGTGCTCGAGGGTCCCGAGACCGACGTGGTGCCGAGCCGGATGTCCGGTTCGCTGCCTCCCGGGATGGCACTGCTGGTCGTGCGCCGCGGGCCGAACGCCGGGGCTCGGTTCCTGTTGGATCACGACGTGACCACCAGCGGCCGGCACCCGGACAGTGACATCTTCCTCGACGACGTCACGGTGTCGCGCCGGCACGCGGAGTTCCACCGCGACGGCGGCACGTTCACCGTGCGCGACGTGGGCTCGCTCAACGGCACGTACGTGAACCGGGAACGGGTCGAGGCGGCGACGCTGAGCAACGGCGACGAGGTGCAGATCGGCAAGTTCCGTCTGGTGTTCATCGCCGGTCCCCGGCCGGAGGGCGAGGGCGGCGGGGCGTGAACCCGTCGGGGGCGGCCGCGCGCGAGCCCGGGGCACTGGGCCCGGCTTCTCGTGACGTCGGCGCGCTGATGAGCATCGGGGAGGTGCTGGCTCACCTGCGCACGGAGTTCCCCGACACCACGATCTCGAAGCTGCGGTTCCTGGAGGCGGAAGGGCTGGTCGACCCGCAGCGCACCGCCTCCGGCTACCGGAAGTACTCGTGGCACGACGTCAACCGGCTGCGTTTCGTGCTGACCGCCCAGCGCGATCAGTACCTGCCGCTGCGCGTGATCCGGGAGCAGCTCGCCGCGCTGGAGGTGGACGACGCCGTCCAGCGCCCGGTGCTGGTCGCCGTCGGTTCCGACCGGGCCGCGGACCGGGTGGACACCCGGGTGGCGCGGGCCGATCTCATCGAGCGGACCGGCGTGCCGGAGGAGCTGCTCGGCGAGCTGGAGAAGATCGGTCTGGTGCAGTCGCGGCCGCCGGGCTGGTACGACGCGGATGCCGTGGTGATCGTGGAGTCCATCGTCGGCCTGACCCGGCACGGCTTGGAGCTGCGGCACCTGCGGGCATTCCGGGCCGGCGCCGACCGCGAGGTGGGCCTGTTCACCCAGCTGCTGGCGCCGCTGGTGCGCCAGCACGATCCCGCGGCCCGGGCCCGGGCCGCGGAGACCGCCCGTGAGCTGCAGGCCCTGTCACAGCGCCTGCACGCGGCACTGGTCCGAGCCGGGCTCCGCGACACGTTGGGTCGCTGATCGCGGCCGCCGGCCGGTGGGGTAGTTGAGCGTTTGGTCGTAGGCTCGCAAGGGCATGCGGGTGGAACGGTAGCGCACGCCGTGCGTGTACCGTGCTTGTTAGGACGGGTTGCCGATTCGGCGATCCGATCGGGGCGGCGACGACAGCGACACGGAGGCGGGCGGTGCGCGAGCTGAGCGTGGTCGGGGTTCGGGTGGAGCTGCCCAGTAACCAGCCGATCGTCCTGCTCAGGGAGGTCGACGGTGATCGGTATCTACCGATCTGGATCGGCGCGGTGGAGGCGACCGCCATCGCGTACGAGCAGCAGGGCGTGAAACCGGCCCGGCCGCTGACCCACGATCTTCTCCGGGACATCCTGGCGGCGTTGCAGGCGCCGCTGAAGGCGGTGGAGATCACCGAGCTCAAGGAGAACGTCTTCTACGCCGACCTGCTGATCGGCGACAGCCTGCGGGTTTCGGCCCGGCCCAGCGACTCGATCGCGCTCGCGCTGCGGGTGGGTGCGCCGATCCGTTGTGCCGACCAGGTCCTCACCGAGGCCGGCATCGTCATCCCGGACGAGCAGGAGGACGAGGTGGAGAAGTTCCGGGAATTCCTCGACCAGGTCCGCCCCGAAGACTTCGCGGGCTGACGTTTCCATCGACGGGCATCAGAGTCCGGCCGTCCGTACGCGGCGTGTCGCGCAAATAGGTCCCTGTATCGCCGGGCGTTGAGATATAGGCTCCTGAAATCAGGGTGAAGCGGCAGCGGGGAGGTAGTCGCGTGCACGACTCCCATCATGGCGGGGAAGCCCAGCCTCTCGAGGGTCCTCAGCTCGGCGAGGACGGCTCGGTCGGCTACCGCGGCGTGACCGCCTGCCACGCGGCCGGGATCAGCTACCGCCAGCTCGATTACTGGGCGCGGACGATGCTGGTCGTACCCAGCATCCGGGACGCCTCCGGCTCGGGCACGCAACGCCTTTACTCATTCCGCGACCTGGTCGTACTCAAAGTTGTCAAGCGCCTGCTGGACGCCGGTGTCTCCCTGCAGAACATCCGCAAGGCGATCGAGACGCTGCGCTCGCGCGGGGTGGAGGACCTCGCCGGCATCACGCTGATTTCCGACGGCACGACCGTGTACGAGTGCCGTTCGCCTGAGGAGGTCGTCGACCTGCTGCAGGGCGGCCAGGGCGTGTTCGGCATCGCCATTGGCGGGGCGTTCAAGGAGATCCAGGGTTCGCTGTCGCATCTGCCCGCCGAGCCGGCCTCCGCGCCGCAGCCGGTCGGGACCGGCACTCCGGCGGAACCCCCGGCCGGGGACGAACTCGCCGCCCGCCGTGCGCGGCGCAGGGCTGGCTAAGACGGCACCGCACCTGCGCGAGTACGTCAGCGCGTGACGATCCAGAAGCGCAGTTTGCGGCCGCGCTGATCCTCGAACACGCCACCGCCGGATTCGATCACCTTCCGCGAGGCGATGTTGTCGTCGTCGCAGGTGACGAGCACCCGGTCGAGGCCCAGCTCCCGCGCGACGGGCAAGGCGGTGCGCAGCATGGCGGTGGCATGGCCGCGGCGCCGGGCGCTCGGGCGTACGTCGTAGCCGATGTGGCCGCCGGCTTCCAGCAGCCAGGCGTTGAGCCGGTGCCGGATGGCGAGCCGCCCGAGGTACTCCGCCCCGTCGATCCACCACAGCGTCGTGGACGGTACAAAGCCTTCGGGCCGCGGTGTCTCCGCGAGTGCCTGCGCGCGCAGGTCGCGGACGTACGCGGCGAAGCCGCCGGGTGTGTCCCAGCTCGGCCCGTACTCGCGGATCTCCCGCCCGATCATCGACTCGTCGGATTCCGCGCCGCGGCCCTCGGCCTGGAATTCGGCCATGGCGGCGACGAAGGAGTCCCGTACGCCGGTGGTGGGTTCGCTGAGCTCGGGCATCCGGTCACTGTGATCGACCGTTGCCGCAACGGCAACGGGGTTTTGTGTTCTGCCCGGTCGTCACGGAGGCTTCTGCCATGAGCGATGTTTGGGACGCCCGCTACGCCGAGAGCGACCGGGTATGGAGCGGGCGGCCGAACGTGGTCCTGGTCCGCGAGGTTGGCACGTTGCCGCCGGGTACGGCCCTGGACCTCGGGTGCGGCGAAGGGGCCGACGCCGTCTGGCTCGCGCAGCGGGGCTGGCGGGTAGTGGCCGTCGACATCTCGGGCGTGGCCCTCGCCCGCGCGGCCGCCCACGCAGCCGGGGCCGGTGTCGCGGATCGCATCGAGTGGCAGCAGCGCGACCTCGCCACGTCTTTCCCGGCCGGCACCTTCGACCTGGTAAGCGCCCAGTTCCTGCATTCCTGGGGGGACCTGCCACGGGAGAAGATCCTGCGTACGGCCGCGGCGTCGGTGGCACCAGGCGGCGTACTGCTGATCGAGGGCCACTCCGACGCCGGGCCGTTCGAACACGACCACGGCGACGTCCACTTCCCGACGCCCGACGAGGTGGTAGCCGACCTGCAGCTCGCGGACGGGGAGTGGGAGGTGCTGCTCGCCGCGGAGCACCCCCGCGACCAGACTGGTCCGGATGGCATACCGGCCGTCCGCACCGACAGCACCGTGATGGTCCGCCGCGCAATTCGGTGATCGCCGAAGCGTCCGGTCAGCCGAGGATCATCACGAAGACGAGGTTGGATCCGAACGGATCGCCGTTGGATGCCACCCAGACCCGCTTGGCGCCGAGCAGCGCGTCCTTGGCCAGCTCGAACGCCCATGCCGGCCAGACCGAGGAGAACCCGCCGTTCTGGTCGTTGTACTGCACCGCGAAATCGCCGCTCGCGTACCGCCCCGCGAATGCGATCGTGCCGGTGGTCGCCTGAAAGCCTGCCCGCGCTACCAACTCGGCGAGTTGCGGCGCCACCCCGAATGCCTGGTCGGCTGGGATCCGCATCTCGGCCGTGGCCTCCCGAAGCCGATCGACCAGCTCGGCGGAAACATTCTGTACGCTCATGGATTCCCCCATCTCGTTGCGTTTACCGCTGTCCCACCTAGCCTTCGCCCCGCTCGGCACGGGCACAGTCAGCTGGCCGACGCGGGCCGCCGACTACCTTCTGACACCTTTTGCCGTATCAATGACCCGGACCACCATGTGCTGCACGAGCAGATATTGATCCTCTCCATCGAGACAATGCCGGTGCCCCATGTGCAGGACACGCAGCGGATCGAGGTCGACGATCTCGGCTATGCCGGCGACGGGATCATCCATGTCAGCGCCCGGTACGGCTACATGGACTCGCCGGACGTTCCCGCGGCCCTGCGGCTGCTCGAACCCGTTCAGACCGAAGGACCGATCTCGCTCGACGAAGCCTCCTACTTCCTCTCGAAGATCGAGCTGAAGATGGGCCCGGCGCCGACGATGGCGCCCTGGCGCAAGCGGCTGTTCATCGCCACGTCCTACATCACCGCCGACGCCGCCGAGTATCTCGGCCTACCGCGCGACCGTACGGTGATCATGGGGTCGCAGATTGACGTGTAGGTACACGGCTTCCGGCATCACAGCCACTTCTTGTGGCTGAAGATGGCGTACAGAGCTATCGCGAGGATCAACATGATCGTCACCGAGGCGAACACGCCCGTTCTCGTGCCGAAGCCGGGGTACGGCACGTTCTGGCCGAAGAATCCGGTGACCGCGGTCGGGACGGCGACGATCGCGACCCAGGCGGTGATCCTGCGCATGTCGTCGTTCTGCTGCACGCCGGCGGACGCCGCCAACTCCGCGGCGATCGTGGTGTGTGTCGAGGTGCGCGTCTGATAGAACTCGATCACCCCGTGCAGGAATTCTCGTTGCCCGTCGGCCATGCTCTTGACCAGCTCGAACTCGTCGACGAGATCGGAGAGCAATGGCGACGCGGTGTCCCGAACCGCGCGGGCCTGCTTGATCAGCCGGGTGTAGGTCGCGCCGCTGTGCACCGCCATGGTGCGGACCGCCAGCAGTTCGTACCAGATCTGAAAGAGCTCCTCGAGGAAGGCCTCCGGGTCGTCGCGCTCCTCGCTGAGCATGACCCGTTGCTCGAGCCGTCCGGACTCCTGCGCCAGCTTGGCGATGAGATCGATCTCCCGGCGGGTCATCGCCGAGACGATCGCGTGGGAGAGCTCGAACGGCGAGTCCGGGATGAAGCTTCCGCGTTCGATGCGTCGCAGCACGGCGCGGGTGTCCAGCAGCGCGACCTCGGGATCCACCGCGGGGTTGAGCGGCCCATGAACGGTCACCAGGTAGTTGTGCCCGACGAACTGGTCGAGTTCGACGTAGTGCACGTGACCGCGCCGACCCACATGCGGCGCGTGCAGCACGGTGAACACGCTGTCGGCGTAGACGTGGAACTTGGAGACGTGATTGCGCTCGACGCAGTCCCGTACGGCGAACGAGTGAAACCCGAACACGTCCGACAACACGTGACTGGCTGCCGGGTCGCACACCGGGATGTCCACCCAGACCAGGGCGTCCTCGCGCTTGAGAAGCTTCGGCAACTCGTCGGCCTCGTGCCGCTCGACGCCGCCGTTGCACAGGACCAGGACCTCCATCGTCCACCGCCCTTCCGGCGCTCGCCTCGGCGCGGGCGCTGCACCGGGGACGCACCTCAGGCATACCACGTTTGAAGGCTGTAGTACCCAGCAACGCCGGCCGCGGACCGCAGCTCGTCAGTGCGGCCCGACGGCCGTCACCGTGACCGCGGCCGCGCCGATCTCGTCGGATGCCGCGAGATCCACGGTCGCGTCGATGCCCCAGTCGTGGTCGCCCGCTGGGTCGTCGAAGACCTGGCGGACCGTCCACACCGCGGGTCCAGCGGCGATCTGCAGCAGCGCCGGCCCGCGTGCCGCCGGGCCGGTGCCGATCTCGTCGTACTCGGCGAAGTAGTCCTCGATGGCCTCGGCCCAGCGGTCCGCGGTCCAGCCGGCCTCGGCGTCGAGCTCGCCCAGCTCCTGGTAGCGGCGCAGCGCGGCCAGCTCGACGCGCCGGAACAGCGCGTTGCGGACCAGCACCCGGAACGCGCGCGCGTTCGTCGTGACCGCGGGCGGTTTCTCGTCGAGGGCCAGCTCGTCGACCGGAGCGCCCGGGTTGCGCAGGCGTTCCCACTCGTCCAGCAGGCTGGAGTCGACCTGGCGGACCAGCTCGCCGAGCCATTCGATCAGGTCGGTGAGTTCCTCGGTACGCGCGTCCTCCGGCACCGTCTGCCGCAGCGCCCGGTACGCGTCCGCCAGGTAGCGCAGTACCAGGCCCTCGGAACGGGACAGGCCGTAGAAGCTGACGTACTCGGTGAACGTCAGCGCCCGCTCGTACATGTCACGGACCACGCTCTTGGGCTTGAGCTCGTGGTCGGCGACCCATGGGTGGCCGCGCCGGTACGTCTCGTAGGCGCCCTCGAGCAGGTCGCGCAGCGGGCGCGGGTGGGTCACCTCCTCGAGCAGCTCCATGCGCTGCTCGTACTCGATGCCATCGGCTTTCATCGCGTTGACCGCCTCGCCGCGGGCCCGCTGCCGCTGGGCGGACAGCACCTGCCGCGGGTCCTCGAGCGTGGACTCGATCACCGAGACGACGTCGAGCGGGTAGTCCGGCGACTCGCGGTCCAGCAGCTCCAGGCAGGCCAGCGCGAACGGCGACAGGGCCTGGTTCAGCGCGAAGTCCAGCTGCAGATCCTCCACCAGGCGGTACGCGCCGCCGACCTTCTCGATGACCCCGCCCGCGAGCAGCGCCCGGGCGATCGCGATGGCGCGGCGGATGTGCCGGCGCTGGGCGGCCGGCTCCTCGTGGTTGTCGGTGAGCAGGTGCCGCA
>JBKOWB010000210.1:0-6197 GCA_046724195.1 Actinomycetota bacterium | reverse complement strand
AGCTCGGAGTATCGCCGACGTCTTCGGCAAGGCCCGGGCCGAGGGGCGATCGGTGCTGGTCGGCTGCATGCCGGCCGGATTCCCGACCGTCGACGCCAGCATCGCCTCGATGATCGCCATGGCCGACGCCGGCTGCGACGTGATCGAGGTGGAGCTGCCGTACTCGGACCCGGTCATGGACGGCCCGGTCATCCAGAAGGCCAGCGACATCGCGCTCGCGGGCGGCGTGCGTACCCGGGACACGCTGCGGATCATCGAGGCGGTGGCGGCCATCGGCGCGCCGGTCGTGCTGATGACCTACTGGAACCCGGTCGAGAAGTACGGCGTGGACGCGTTCGCCCGCGATCTCGCCGCGGCCGGGGCCACCGGCATGATCACCCCGGACCTCATCCCGGACGAGGCCGGCGAGTGGATCGCTGCGTCGGACCGGCACCGGCTCGACCGTACGTTCCTGGTGTCGCCGTCCTCGACGGATGCGCGAATCGCGATGACGCTCGCGCAATGCCGCGGGTTCGTCTACGCCACCGCGTTGATGGGCGTCACGGGCGCCCGTACGCAAGTCTCGCAGCAGGCCCCGCAGCTCGTCGCCCGGGTCCGCGCGGCGGACAAGGACATGCCCGTCGGGGTGGGTCTCGGTGTCGGCAACGGCGCCCAGGCGGCCGCGGTCGCGGCGTTCGCGGACGGGGTGATCGTCGGCAGTGCCCTGGTCAGATGCGTGCTGGACGCCCCCGACGCGAGTGCCGGCGAACGGCGGCTGCGCGCGCTCAGTGCCGAGTTGGCAGAAGGCGTACGGGTAGCCAAGCCCTTGTGATTGCTTCGCCGGGCAACGACGGTAGCGTGTGCATCCGTGAACCTCGCCGCTATCCCCAGCCCCACAACGTCGGTGTGGCACGTGCTCGGACTGCCGGTCCGGGCGTACGCGCTCTGCATCGTTCTCGGTATCGTCGTCGCCGTCCTGATCATGGAGGTCAGGCTGCGCCACCGCGGCGTCGCGCCGTGGGCGTCGCTCGACGTGGCGGTCTGGGCCGTGCCGTTCGGCATCGTCGGCGCGCGCATCTATCACGTCATCACCTCGCCGCAGGACTACTTCGGCGCCGGCGGTAGCCCGATCCGCGCCTTCTACATCTGGGAGGGTGGCCTCGGCATCTGGGGCGCAGTCGCCGGCGGCGCGCTGGGCGCCTGGTTCGCGGCCCGGCAACTCGGCCTGCCGCTGACCGTCCTGGCCGACGCGCTGGCGCCCGGCCTGCCGGTCGCGCAGGCCATCGGCCGGGTCGGCAACTGGTTCAACAACGAGCTGTACGGCAAGGTGACCACGCTGCCGTGGGGCCTGAAGGTGCACGACATGGACCGGTCCAACCCGGGCCATGCCACGGTCATCGACGGCAAGGCGGTCACGCTGCCCGACCTGTACCACCCGACGTTCCTCTACGAGGCGATCTGGGACCTCGGCACGGCCCTGCTCGTGTACCTGCTGGACCGTAAGTTCAAATTCGGGCGTGGCCGTGCGTTCGCCGTGTACGTGATGGCCTACACGGCGGGTCGGTGCTGGATCGAGATGTTGCGTGTCGACGACGCGAACCACTTCTTCGGCATCCGTCTCAACGTGTTCACCTCCATCGTGGTGTTCATCGCCGCGCTGATCTACTTCCTGGTGGTCAAGGGCCCCCGGGAGTACGTGGTGCCGGCCGACGCGCCGACCACCGAGCCGGAGCCGTCGGTGGACGGCGACGTATCGCAGGTCGACGTGACCGGCGGTGACGAGCCCGGGCCCAAGGCGCCGAAGTCGTATCAGGTGGTGAGCGAGGAACGCTTCGAGGCGTACCGGCGTACCGGCATCCTGCCGCCCCCGGATGCCCCGTCCACCGACGAGCCGGCGAAGCCCGCCGACCCGGCGGCGTCATCGAATCTGGCAGCGTCCCCGGCTGAATCGGCGTCCTCGGCTGAATCGGCGTCCTCGGCAGTTTCTGCGTCCTCGGCAGTTTCTGCGCCCCCGGCTGTTTCTGGGCCGCCGGAGTCGGCGGTGTCCTCGGCTGCGGCGCCCTCGGACTCGGTGGCCGCCACGGAACCAGCGGAGTCGGCGATGATCGATGCGGGTGACGCCGAGAAGGCCGGGTCGTCGGCCCGGTCCAGCGACGAGCGCTGACTCGCGGGCTCCGGCGGGAGGCGGCGAGGTGCGCACGGCCGTGGTGGTGGGCGCGGGGATGGCCGGATTGGCCACCGCCGGCGCGTTGTCCCGTGCCGGCTGGCAGGTGACGCTGCTGGAACGCGACGAGCGGGTGGCCGCGCCGCCGACCGCGCTGGTGTTGTGGGCGAACGGCCGGCGCGCTCTGGAGGCCCTCGACCCGGACGGTGGCTGGGCCGGCATAGCCGCGCCACTTCCGGACGGTGGCGTGCGCCGTCCCGACGGCCAGTGGCTGGTACCGCCGCGGTCCCGGCACAACGGCAACGGCGCAAACGGCGGACCCGCCCCGGCCGTGGTCCACCTCGAGGATCTGTTCGACACGCTGGTCGCTGGGCTCGGCGACCGTGTCGAGATTCGCACCGGCACCACGGTGACCAAGGTGCGCGTCGGGCGCGGCCACCGCCCCGCGGTCGGCGACGGCCGCACCTACGTGGAGGCGGACCTACTCGTCGCGGCGGACGGCATCGACAGCCCGATCCGGCGAGCGTTGGCCCCCGAAGCGGCCGCGGTCGGCTCCGGCTTCGCCGCCTGGCAGGCCGTCATCCCCGGCTACCGCGTACCGCGGCTGACGGACGACCTGGCTGCTGGCGGCGAGACGCTCGGCGCCGGCTACCGCTTCGTCTCGATCCCGCTCGGCGAGCGCGCCGCCGGCCGCGGCGGCGTCTACTGGGTCGCGACGGCCGCCGGCGCGCCCCGTCCCGAGTCGCCGGCCACCCAGCTCGCGCTGCTGCGGCGCTGGTTCGCCAGCTGGCACGCCCCGATAAGCGAGCTGCTGGACGCGACCCGCCCCGAGGACCTGCTACCGCAAGAGGTCCGCGAGCTGCGTCCGCTGCCCCGCGCGTACGGCTTCGGCTCCGGCCCAGGCGGCGTGGTACTACTCGGCGACGCCGCCCACGCGATGCCGCATCATCTGGGCCAGGGTGCTTGCCTGGCGTTCGAGGACGCGGCCACCCTGCGCTCGCTGGTCGCCGACGCCATGCCCGGCCCGGAGCTGTGCGCCGCGATCGACGCCTACAGCCGCGCCCGCCGGCACCGCACGACCAGCGTGGTCCGCCAGACCCGACGGATGTCGGCGGTGGTCCAGGCCCGCGGTCGCTTAGCGCTACGCGCACGGGACGCGGCGCTGAACCAGCTACGTCCCCGCATCCTCGGCCACACCCAGGGCAGCGAGGCCGCCGACTGGACCCCGCCCGACTAGCTCCCCACGTGCTGTGGGCGCCCCGCCGTCACCACCCCGACCGACCCGGCCGCGCTAGGCGGAAGAGCGGTGGTGCTCCAGAGCCTGTTGCGTTTTCGGTATGTGTTGATAGTTCCGCTTTGGACTGATGCTGATCGATAATGGGGTATGGCGAAGCGGTTCCGTCCGGTTGATCGTGATCAGCGGTTCCTGCTCCCGGTGGACATGCGGGACTGGCTGCCGGAGGACCATCAGGTGTGGCTGGTGTTGGACGTTGTCGGGCAGTTGGACCTGACCGTGCTGCGTGCCCGGTACGCCCTCGGTGGTGTCGGTCGGCAGGCGTACGACCCGGCGATGATGCTGGCGCTGCTGATCTACGGCTATGTGACCGGGGTCCGCTCGTCCCGGGCGATCGAGCGGGCGTGTCACACCGATGTGGCGTTCCGGGTGATCTGCGCGCAGAACCCGCCGGACCACACCCGTATCGCCCGGTTCCGGCAGGCGCACCTGGGCCTGTTCGAGCAGCTGTTCACCCAGGTGCTGATCGTGTGTGCCCGGGCCGGGTTCGTCCGGCTCGGCATCGTCGCGGTCGACGGCACGAAGATCGCCGCGAACGCGTCGATCGACGCCAACCACGAGCGGGACTTCTACGCGGCCAAGGTCGCCGCGATGACCGCCGAGGCCGCGGCGGCCGACGCGGACGAGGACGCGCAGTTCGGCGCGGGCCGTCGGGGCGACCAACCACCGCCGGGCATGTCCGGGCGGGGCGCGGCCGGCCGGGCCGAACGCGTCGCCCGGCTGCGCCGCTGTCTGGACGAGATCACCGCCGCCGAGGCCGCCCAGGCCGAGCTGACCGCCGCGGACCGGCAGCAGGCCGCGGACTACCTCGCCGAGGCCCGCGCCGGCCGGCCCCGACGGGGTAGCCCACCGCGGGGGGTCGACCCGGTCGAGGTGGCCAGGATCAGAGTCGAACGCGACATCGCCCGGTACGGGCCCGACCACCGCTACGTGCGCCGTTCCCGCAGATACCTCGCCTCGGCCGAGCAGCACGCCCGCCACCAGCAGCAGCAGCCGCGGAAGCCCTGCCACCACGGCACCGGCTGCCGCCGCAGCGGCTGCCTACCCCCACCGGTGCGACGCAACAGCACCGACCCCGACTCCCGGCTCATGCCCACCCGCCGCGGATTCGTCCAGGGCTACAACGCCCAGCTCACCGGCAGCGCCGACCACTTCATCCTCGGCGCCGACCTGGTCCAGGACACCGGCGACGTCGAGCAACTGCAGCCCATGATGCGCGCCGCCGAGCAGACCGCCGACCTGCTCCGCCCGCACCGGCCCGACCCGGCCCACCCGCACAGCACCATCGGCACCGTCCTGGCCGACAACGGCTACTGCAGCCACGCCAACCTCACCGCCGCCGGCCCCGACCGGCTCATCGCCACCGCCAAACGCCGCGACCTGACCACCGCCGCCACCACCCACCCCACCACCGGCCCACCACCCGACCACGCCACCGCCGCCCAGGCCATGCAGCACCGGCTCCGCACCCCCGACGGCGCCGCCCTCTACAAAAAACGCGGCGCCACCATCGAACCCATCAACGGCAACCTCAAAGACCGCGGCACGCTACGCCACTTCCTCCTCCGCGGACTCCACGCCTGCCACGCCGAACTCCACCTCGCCGCCCTCGCCCACAACCTGCGCCGCCTGCACAACCTCACCCAAACCGCCTAACCACACCACCACCACCACCACCGGCCGCGACAACGAACCGGAAAGATCCGGCCATTGATCACCCCCAACCCCCATACAAACCGCAACAGGCTCTCCCGCGCCACCGATCTTCCACGCAGTCAAGCCCGCCTGCGGGTGGCGGTGTCGGCGGGAGCGCCTGGATCGGGCTCAGAGGGGCGCCGGCGCGGGCTCCGCGATGCAGGCCGTGCCTATACGCCGGAAGCCGACCCTGGCGTACAGCCGGGCCACGTCGTCGTCGCCGGCGGACAGGAATATCAGGTGTACGCCGTCGCTGAGGGCGTTGCGCGCCAGCGTCGCGGTGAGCTGCGACGCGTACCCGCGCCCGCGCGCCGACGGCAGCGTCGCCACGCCGGCTATCTCCGCGACGTCGCCGACGCGCTGCAGGATGCCGCTGGTCAGGATGCCCTCGATGGGCGAGTCGACGACGGCGGTGACGATGCGGCCCGCCATGGCCCTCTCGCGGGCGGCCTCGACCAGTGCCTCGCCGGGCTCGGGGACGGCGTCGCGTTCCGCGGGGCCGGCCGGCTCGGTGACCAGGGCGCCGTCGGCGACCGGTGTGGCCGTGGCGGGGGGCGCGCCGAAACCGAGTTGTGCCACGGCGCGGCTGGCGGCCAGGTCGGCCGCGAAGCCGGGCGCGTTCGGGTCGAGCAGGCGGATGGTGGCACCGGTCACGGGCAGGTCCGGTACCAGCGCGGCTGGGTCCAGCACCATCAGCGGCGCGAGGAGCACCTGCAGGCCTGCGGACCGGGCGACGGCGAGCAGGTCGGGGGTGTTCTCGTGGACCCACTCGAACGCCTCGGGGAGACCGAGCTCTCGTTGTCGCTGGCGCACGGCGGTAATATCGGCGGCAGAAGGTGTGTCGGAGCCCGGCCTCGGGCGGGCGTAGTAGGGCCAGCCGGGTCCCCTGCGGACGAACAGCACCAATCCCCCGAATTCCTCCGCGTCGGCGTCGGGGCGGGGCACAGAATCGTAAAACCGTTCCAGCCGGACGAAGACGTCCGGATCCCGTTGCGCCACCGCGCGAGACTACCCAATCGTCGGGCCCTCAGGATGACCACCGGCCTGAGCGAAGTGTGACCCATC
>JBKOWB010000276.1:0-8833 GCA_046724195.1 Actinomycetota bacterium | reverse complement strand
AGCACGACCTCGCCGTCGTTGACCTCGACGTCGTAGTCCTGGATCTCGCCGCCGGACGCATCGCCCCGCCACACGCGGAAGTGGCGCTTGGTGCCCATTACTTCGCCTCCTGAGTCAACGCGTCGTATTCGGCGAGTTCTTCGTCGGTGAGGTACTTGCTGAGCTCCGCGCGGTCGAACAACGTGATGAGATCGGCCGGCATCTTGGGCACCGGCTTACGTTCCAGCACCACGTCGCCCGCATCGTCGAGCGAGCAGACCAGGTTGACGCGCCGCCATTCCGGGCTCATCTTCGGGAAGTCCTCGCGGGTGTGCCCGCCGCGGGACTCCTCGCGTTCCAGCGCCGCCTTAGCGGTGCACTGCGAGACGACGAGCATGTTGCGCAGGTCGAGCGCGAGGTGCCAGCCCGGGTTGTACTTGCGGCCGCCGACCGCGCCGACGTTCGCCACGCGCAGCTTGAGCTCGTCGAGCCGCTTGAGCGCCTCGGTCAGCTCGCCCGCCCGGCGGATGATGCCGACCAGGTCGCCCATCACCGCCTGCAGGTCCTGCTGCAGCGTGTACGGGTTTTCGCCGCTCTGCCGGTTCAGCGGCGCGAGCGCGGTGTCCAGCGCGGACTCGACGTCAGCCGTGGCGACCCTGGGACGCTTGGTCAGCCCGTCCGCGTACGCCGAGGCGTGCTCGCCCGCTCGCTTGCCGAAGACCAGCAGGTCGGAGAGGGAATTGCCGCCGAGCCGGTTGGAGCCGTGCATGCCGCCGGACACCTCGCCCGCGGCGAACAGGCCTTCGACGCTGCCGAACGAGGCAGCCGAGTCCGGGTCGACTTCGACGCCACCCATCACGTAGTGGCAGGTCGGACCGACCTCCATCGGCTCCTTGGTGATGTCGACGTCGGCCAGCTCCTTGAACTGGTGGTACATGGACGGGAGGCGGCGCTTGATGACCTCGGCCGGCATGCGTGTGGAGACGTCGAGGTAGACACCCCCGGCGGGTGTGCCCCGGCCGGCCTTGACCTCGCTGTTGATGGCGCGGGCGACCTCGTCGCGGGGAAGCAGCTCGGGCGGGCGGCGGTTGTGGTCCGGGTCCGTGTACCAGCGGTCCGCCTCCTCCTCCGTCTCGGCGTACTGGCGACGGAAGACGTCCGGGACGTAGTCGAACATGAACCGCTTGCCCTCGGAGTTCCGCAGCACGCCGCCGTCGCCGCGGACCGACTCCGTGACGAGGATGCCCTTCACACTCGGCGGCCACACCATGCCGGTCGGATGGAACTGCAGGAACTCCATGTTGATCAGCGTGGCGCCGGACCGCAGCGCGAGCGCGTGGCCGTCGCCGGTGTACTCCCAGGAGTTGGAGGTGACCTTGTAGCTTCTGCCAACCCCGCCGGTGGCCAGGACTACGGCCGGCGCCTCGAGCAGGAGGAACTCGCCCGACTCGCGGTAGTAACCGAAAGCGCCCGCGATCTTGCTTCCGTCGAGCAGCAGCTCGGTGATCGTGGTCTCCCCGAACACCCGGATCCGCGACTCGTAGCTGCCGGTCTCGGCGTAGTCCTCCTGCTGCAGCGAGACGATCTTCTGCTGCAGCGTGCGGATCAGCTCGAGACCGGTGCGGTCGCCGACGTGCGCGAGCCGCGGGTATTCGTGGCCGCCGAAATTGCGCTGCGAGATCTTGCCGTCCTTCGTACGGTCGAACAGCGCGCCATACGTTTCCAGCTCCCAGATCCGGTCCGGTGCCTCCTTGGCGTGCAGCTCGGCCATCCGGTAGTTGTTGAGGAACTTGCCGCCCCGCATGGTGTCGCCGAAGTGCACCATCCAGTTGTCGCGGGGGTTGACATTGCCCATCGCGGCGGCCGCGCCGCCCTCGGCCATGACGGTGTGCGCCTTGCCGAACAATGACTTCGAGATGATCGCCGTTCGCTTGCCGGCCAGTCGGGCCTCGATCGCCGCCCGGAGCCCGGCGCCGCCCGCGCCGATCACGACGACGTCATAGTGGTGTCGTTCGATTCGCGTGGTCATGTGCTTCCCTTAGCCGATGAACCGCAGGTCGGAGAACCAGTGCGCCGACACCGCCATGACGTAGAAGTCGGCCAGCGCGAGCGTGCCGAGCGTGGTCCAGGCCAGCATCATGTGCCGGGTGTTCAGCTTCGACACGAGGGTCCAGAAGCGATACCGCAGCGGGTGCCGGGAGAAGTGCTTGAGGCGGCCGCCCACGATGTGCCGGCAGGAGTGGCAGGACAGCGTGTACGCCCACAGCAGCACCACGTTGGCGACCAGGATCACGTTGCCCAGCCCGAAGCCGAAGCCGCTGGGGCTGTGGAACGCCCGGATCGCATCCCAGGTGTTGATCAGCGAGATGATCAAGGCGGCGTAGAACGCGTACCGATGGATGTTCTGGAAAATCAGCGGGAACCGGGTCTCGCCCGAGTACTTCTCGTGGGCGTCGGGCACCGCGCAGGCCGGCGGCGACAGCCAGAAGGCGCGGTAGTACGCCTTGCGGTAGTAGTAACACGTCAACCGGAAGAGCAGCAGGAACGGCAGGCTGAACGCCGCCTCCGGGATGAGCCAGAACGACGGCAGCGGCGTGCCGAACTCGGCCGCGCCCTCCACGCACCGGTCGGTGAGGCAGGGTGAATAGAACGGGGTCAAATAGTGGTAGTCGTCGACGAAATACCACTTGTGCATATACACGCGGACGACCGCATAAATGACCCACGCCGCGAGGCCCACGAATGTGACCAGCGGCGGGAACCACCACCGGTCGGTACGCAACGTCTTCGCCGCGATCGCAGCGCGCGTAGGCCCCGCATCCGGCCTCGTTGCCGTCGTCGTCATTCCCTATCTCCCTGACCGTGCCGGCGCTGCTGGCGCGCCGCACTCGGGGCGCGCGCATTCCCGCAGCCGTCGGGCGTCCGCGTTGTGTGGCACACGTTACGCGCAGGGTCTGACGGTTTGAACGCAAGGGATGCCACTAGTACGTCACATGTCCGGCCTGGGGTTTCACCAGTCGGGCGCGGAGAGTCGCCGGATCGCACCGGCGCAGGCTGCCGGCGACCACCGTTCAAGCTGATCGGTCACGGCCGAGCCGTCCTCGGCTAGGGGAGCGACGAAAAACGCGGGGGTACGGGTCTTCGCCTGCTGCATCAAGGCCTCCGCATATGCGGTGCGGGCGTCCAGCAGTTGCCGCCACGCGTTCTGCTCCCGCTCGCTGCGAGACTGCTCGACATAGATCCGTACCGCGGAATTCTCGTCCCGTATCGCGGTGGCCCGGGCCGGTGCGTTGGCGGTGGCCCCGGGTGGCGTGAGGCGATTGAGCCGCTGCTCGAGCTCCAAGCAGGAGGTTTCCCGTAGCTGGCGGCTCTCCCGGGCATCGGCGGCCTGGTCCCGGAAGCCGCTGACCGCCGAGATGACGCCGAGAACCCCGGCGCAGAGCGCGAGAATGATGAGAGCGGCCGCCGCGGCGATGCCCGTCACGAACAGCCGCCTCCTCCGGCGCTGACGCCGCCCCGCCTCGCTGTTGGGATCCGGTTCTTCGGCAAACCTCACCCGTCGGCTCGACCCGGCCGCGCCCGATCCGCCGACGGCCGCGGCCCCGGCTGGAGACCCGGTCGTAGGCTCGATCGCATCTGCATCCCGCGCTCCGGCGGATGGCTCGGCCGGTTCACTGACGCCCGGACTTTCCGCCTCCTCGGCTGAGGCGGTGGGGTCGCCCATCCAGAATCGCGACGCGCGGGCGGCCTCCATGTCGTCCGGCTCCTGCTCACGGGGCGTGTCGCTCACCGCTCCAGTCAAGCACGCCGGTCAACGCGCGCTCCCTGGCCCTACTTGCGTTGATCATGAAGCTGCTGTCGCAAACGAGGCCGGGTCAAGCCAGTAACTTCATGATCAACCTGCCGGGGCGGGGCGTGCGAGGCCGGGCGAGGCACGGCGGCGGCCTCAGGTGGTGGCGTTGCCGGTGATCGTCCAGGTCGCCAAGTGCAGGGCCGGGGCCGTATATCGGACGCCTGGCCAGCGGCCCGGCAGCGGGATCGCCACGGTGCCGATGCCACGTACCGCACCGGGGGCCAGTGCCTCCGGGTAGGACTGGGTGAACCGCATGTTGCTCACCGCGGTGGTGACTTCGCCGTCCTCGATCAGCCACACGCCGTTCCGGGTCACTCCGGTAACGACCAGGCTCTTCTGGTCGAGCACCCGGGTATACCAGAAGTCGGTGATGAGCAGTCCGCGCTCGACGTTCGCGACGAGTGGCCGGGCCGACTCGGCCGTTGGCCCGATGTCGCCGCTGGGCGCCGAAGCCAGGCGCATGTGGCTTGCGATCGGGCCCCACGTTCGGGACGAAGGTGCCGCGTGACCCGTGGAGACGGCTCCGACCTCAGCGGCCGAACGCCGATCGTGCGTGACCGCGGTCGTCGTGCCGGCCCGGACCAGCGAAAGCGTCGATCTGGGTGTGCCCTCGACGTCGAACGGCAGGCCGGGCGCCGGTTCGCCGGGCCCAGTCAGCGGCTCGTCCACAATGGTCACCGCCCGATCAAACTGCGCGGCGTCCAGCTCCACGAACGACTGCCGTCGCGCGAACGCCTTGCCGTTGAAACCGAATGTCGCCAGATTGGCAAGCAGATCAGCGACCGCATCCGGCTCAAGCACCACTTCGTACTGTGCCGGCGGCAACTCGACGGGACGCTCGCCGGCACGCGCCTTCGCGGCCGCGCGTGTCCCGAGCGCGGCGCCGTCCAGATCGGCGAGCCGGCCGCTCGCGAGCCGAGCCACGCCGTCCGCGCCGCCGGCCCGGGCGATCCCGTCCATGGCGGCCTCGGCGGCCCGGCCCTCGAAAGACTGGCCGGCGCTGTTCGCGAACGCGGCAGACATGTAGGTCGTGCGGCAGTAGCCGGCCGTCTCGAGGCTGTCCGCGGCCCGTACGAAGTCGCGGACCCGTGCCGCCCGCTCGCCGGGCGTCGCCCGCGCGGTCGCTTCATCGAAGCCGCCTTCCGCGACCAGCGGCGTCGGCGGGGTGAGGCCCGGCCAGCCGGGGTCAGGCGGGCTCAGCCGGACGGCCACGATCGTGCGCTCCACCAGCGACTCCAGACCGGCCGCGTCGGTCGCCGTGGTCGAGCCACCGGCCGTACGGCCGTCGAGGTGCAGGCGCAGGCGTACCGTCGTGGTCGCGTCGGCGACGTTCTGGTGGATGGCCGAGTTGGCGAACCGGGTCAGCGCCCCCACGGAGTGGTCCACGACCGCCTCGGCCTGTGCCGCGGTCCCGGCGAGCCGGCGCACCGACTCCACGACACGGCCGGCCAGCGCGAGCTCGCGCTGCACTGACAATGAGCTCACTCGTGCGCTCCGCTTCGCTCCGGTCCAGACGCCGCCGGGCCAACTCGCTCGCTCATCCGTGCACTCCCACCCGTACGTTGGTGAAGCGGGCCGGCGCCGCAGGATGGCCGGTATGCCCGATCTGGCCGGGTTGGCCCTTGCCGCAGTTCGGCGTGCCCCAAGACACCAGCTCGCCGGACAGCATGTCCATCGACTGCCAGAACACCGGCCCGATGCCGGTGTAGGTCGGGTTGCGCAGCATCCGGCCGCGTCTGCCGTTCTTGATCTCGTATCCGATCTCGCAGCCGAACTGGAAGTTCAGCCGCCGGTCATCGATCGACCAGGACCGGTTGATGTCCATGAACACGCCCTCGTCGGTCGCCGCGACGATCTCGTCGAGAGTGTGCGGGCCGGGCTCGAGGCCGACGTTCGTCATCCGGACCATGGGCAGCCGAGCCCAGCCGTCCGAGCGCACGCTGCCCGCGTAGTCCAACCCCGCCATCGCCGCGGAGTCGCGGCCGGCGAGCACACCGACCCAGATCCCATTTCGGACGGCGTCCCGCTTCACGGCCGGCGTGCCCTCGTCGTCGTAGCCGAAGCTGCCCAGCGCGCCGGAGATGGTCGGATCGATGGTGACGTTCATGAGGTCGGAGCCGTACCGCAGCGCTCCAAGCCGGTCCAGGTCCAACCAGGACGTGCCCGCGTACGCGGCCTCCCAGCCGAGGATGCGATCGAGCTCGATGGCGTGCCCGACCGATTCGTGGATCTGCAGCGCGAGTTGCTCACTGCCCAGGATCAGCGTCGTCTCGCCGTACGGGCAGAGCGGAGCGGTGAGCAGCTCCCGAGCCTCGTCGGCCATCCGCGGTGCATGCTCGACCAGCGCCAAGTCGTCGACGAGTTCCCAGCCGCGAGTGCCGTACTGTCCGCGGTGCGAGGGCCAGGACCGGCGCTGGATCTCACCGTCGCCGTACGCACTCGCCGTGATCCCGGCACCGCACTCGCGGATGTGCTGGTCGATTCGGTGCCCCTCGCTGGACACGAACCACTTGCGGGTGTCCCAGATCTGGTAGATGCCCTCGGCCAGGTCGGCGCCGCCGTCACGGGCGGCGGCGGTGGCGCGTACCAGAAGATCGCCCTTCGTCGACAGGGCGACCCCGAGCGGGTCCACCTCGCATGGGCTGGCCCAGCTGCCCTCGCTGACACCGGTCGGCACCAGGTCCATCTCCGGTCCCGGCACGAGCGCACTCGCGGCGGCGATCTGGGTGGCGCTCCGCCCGGCCGCGGTGGCCGCGGCCCCGGACAGATCGGGAACGGCATAGAAGCCCCAGCTGGAGCCAACCAGCGCCCGGACGCCGATGCCGGCGCTCTCGTCTGAGCTGAGATCCTCGACGTCCCCGTCGCGCGCCGTCATCGACTCCGTCCGGCGCAGCATGACCCGCGCGTCGGCATACCGCGCCCCGGCGTCGAGAGCGGCCTGCACCGCCGCATACGCCTCGTCGAAGTGATCCATGCACCGACCCTATGCGGCCCCTACGACGGCCGGCTGTTCACCGAGGCGGAAGGAGGTCCTCCGGCACGATGGTGACGTCGACCGGATCGGTCAGATGCAGCACCTGGCCAGGCGCGGTGACGGAGTGTTCGCGATACTGCTGGCCGGCCAGCTCGTAGAGGTGCAGGGCACCGCTCTCCTGCTCGACCAGCAGATACCACGGGATGCCGGCGGCCGCGTAGTAGTGCATCTTCAGCACCTTGCCCGCGGATGCGTTGGACGGTGAGACGATCTCGCAAATGAGCCGGACGGACTCCGCCTCCACGACGAGCTCGTCGAAGTCGATGGGCTCGGTGACGGCGATGTCTGGGATCGGTATCCGGCCCGGCTTGAGCCGAATGTTCACCGCCTCCATCACATAGAGCCCGGCGGGTCCGACTCCAGCATCGAGCGCGTTGGCAAGCCGGCGCGAGATGACCTGGTGACGAGGGGTTGGGGCGGGCGTCACGTACAAGCTCCCGTCGAACAGCTCGATGCGCTCCGGGGTCTCGCCGAGGGCGAGGAACTCCTCCTCGGTCAGCGGCAGCCCACGGCCGAAGATCGCGGACGTCATGGGCACCTCCCGGTCATCGGTGGATCCCCCGAAGTGTCCCATAGCCGGGTGCGCTCAGACGGTCACGAGAGGCCGGCGCGGATGAAGTCGAGCTCCTGCCTCAGGGTGAGGCCGGCACCGGCGAGCAGCAGCGACTCCGGCACCGGCTCACCGCGGATGCTGTGGTGGGCGTACACGTCGGGGGAGTCCTCGAGCCGGCCCAGGTATCGCTCCGCGAACACCGGCGGCAGGTCGGCCCAGTCCAGCACCGGGTCGCGGGCCACCGCGCAGCGGAACAGGTCCGGGCGGCGCAGCATGGCCACGGCGGCGAGCCAGCCGCCAAGACCCGACCCGCGTACGGCGACGCGACTCAGGTCCAGGTCGGGGTGCTTGCCGACCAGGGCGTACAGCGTGTCCGCGACATCCGCCAACGCGATGTCGGCGAGCCGCCGGTGCACCACCTTCTCGAAGCTGGGCGCGACTCCCGGCGTACCCCTGCCATCCACGCTGACCACGGCGAACCCGGCGTCCGCCCACCACTGTCGCTCCTGCCATCCGGCCGGGTCGAGTGTGACCTGCTGGTGTCCAGGACCGTCGCCGAGCGTGACGAGTACCGGAAGCGGGCTGCCCGACACGTGCCGCTCGGGATAGAGGACGGCAGCCGGCAGCCGCCGATCGGTGATCCGCTCCAGCACCGGCCGCGGCTGGTACGGCAGTGGCGCGGCGAACGACGCCAGATCGCCGATCCGGGTGTCGCCACGCCAGATCGTGGTATCGATGACGACGATGTTCCCGCCGACCGCGCCGCGGTGCCAGCCGGGCGTCGTGGTCAGCGAGACGGCCTGCGTGGCGCCCCCGCCCAGCGACGTCCGGATCCGGAACACGTCCTGGGCGGCCGGGTCGCCGGCGGTGCCCTCGACGATCAGGTCGGGTCCGGCGGCCGGCGCACCGACCCGGGGGAGCACGCCCACGACCCGGCGCACGTACAGGTCGGGCGGGGTGAGCAGGCTGCCGTCGGCGAACAGGCAGCGCGCGTCGAAGCCGTCGTGGGCCAGCTCGCCGCCGACGAGGACGCGCCCGTCGGGCAGGTGCCGCGGCGTCCCGGCCACCGGCTCGACCCACCGGGCGTCGGCCAGTTCCGCGTGCACCTGGGTCTCTCCGGTACGGGGATCGACGGACAACACCAGACCGTGCTGCTGCATCCGGCGCAGCACGGTGATCAACGGCCCGCCGCCGTCGGCCCAGCGCACGTTCACCACGTACGGATAGGTCTCCCGGTCCCAGTGCACGTCGACCCAGCCGCCCTCGAGGTCCAGCAGGTGCAGGGTGACCGCGCTCGCCGCCCGGGCGGCCAGGATCTGGGTACCGTCCGGCGACCACCACCAGCCCCGGGTACGCCCGAACTCCAGCGCCGCCACGTCCGGTACGCCCCACCGCCTGTCTCTTATACACATCT
>JBKOWB010000021.1:0-3498 GCA_046724195.1 Actinomycetota bacterium | reverse complement strand
GTTCATGATCGCCCCGGTCGGTGCCCCGACGTTCCGCGAGGCGCTGCGCACCGGCGCGGAGGTCTACCACGCGCTCAAGTCGGTGCTGAAGAAGAAGGGCCTCTCCACCGGCCTGGGCGACGAGGGCGGCTTCGCGCCGAGCCTGCCGGCCAACGCCGCCGCGCTCGACCTGATCGCGGAGGCCGTGCAGGCCGCCGGCTACGCGCTCGGCAGCGATATCGTGCTGGCCATGGACGTGGCCGCGACCGAGTTCTACTCCGACGGCTCGTACGTCTTCGAGGGTTCGCCCAAGTCCACCGACGAGATGATCAACTACTACGCCAAGCTCGCCGAGGCGTACCCGATCGTCTCGATCGAGGACCCGCTGGCCGAGGAGGACTGGGCAGGCTGGGCGGCGATGACCGCGCAGCTCGGCGGCAAGCTGCAGATCGTGGGCGACGACCTGTTCGTCACGAACCCGCAGCGCATCGCCCGGGGCATCGCCGACGGCGCCGCGAACGCGGTCCTGGTCAAGGTGAACCAGATCGGCACGCTGACCGAGACGCTGGACGCCGTGGACCTGGCCCACCGGGCCGGCTTCCGGACGATGATGAGTCACCGCTCGGGGGAGACCGAGGACGTCACCATCGCCGATCTGGCCGTCGCGGTCGGCAGCGGCCAGATCAAGACCGGGGCGCCGGCCCGGTCCGATCGCGTCGCCAAGTACAACCAACTCCTGCGCATCGAGGAGCAGTTGGACGACGCCGCCCGGTACGCCGGTGCCGGCGCGTTCCCGCGTTACCGCTCCGCATAGTCCGTGGCCGCCAGATCATGGAGTTGTGGCTTTCGCGTTTCCAGGCATAGGTTCTGAAACGATTGCCGCAGCTCCATGATCGGGCGAGTTCCTCGGGGGAGGGCAGGGATGACGCAGCGTCGAACGCCGAGCGGACAGGGCCCGTCCCGCCGACCCGGCCGCGCCGAGCGTCCGGGCCCACGCAGTTCGGCGCGTCCCACGGTCGCCACCCGCATCGAGCCGCGGGCTGCCGTGACCCGTGTCCCCGCGTCCCGGGCCACCCGGCCGGCCGCGGCACGCCGCACGGCCACAACCGGGGCCACGAAGCGCACGGTGGCGCCCCGCCCGCGCGCGTTCACCGGCCGGGCTACCGTCCTCATCGTCGTGCTCGTCGCGCTCGCGCTCGCGTACACCTATCCGGTGCGCGTCTACCTGGCTCAGGAGTCGCAGATCGGCAAGATGGAGGCGGCGCAGGCCGCCCAGCGGGATAAGATCAACGGCCTCTCCCAGGAGGTCGCGAAGTGGCAGGACCCGGAGTATGTCCGCATCCAGGCCCGCGATCGGCTGTTCTACGTCCGCCCGGGGGAGGTGCCGCTGCTCGTGCTGAACGACCCGGCGGGCGCCGCACGTGACGCCGGCGAGCCGCTGCCCGCAGCGGCCCCCGACCGCTGGTACGACACGCTGTGGGGCAGCGTCGCGGCGGCCAATGCGGAGCCGCGTCGCTGATGGATCAGCGTGACATCGACGTCGTCGCCGCGCAGCTCGGCCGCCGTCCCCGCGGCGTCCGCGCGGTCGCGCACCGCTGCCCGTGCGGCAATCCGGACGTGGTGGAGACGTCGCCGCGGCTCGACGACGGTACGCCGTTTCCGACGCTCTACTACCTGACCTGCCCGCATGCCACGGCCGCGTGCAGCCGCCTCGAATCGGCCGGTGTGATGCGCGACATGCAGCAGCGGCTGTCGACCGATCCGGAGCTCGCCGAGCGGTACGAGAAGGCCGGCGAGGACTACCTGGCGCGGCGCAAGGCCATCGAGGACGTTCCGGAGATCAGCCATGTCTCGGCGGGCGGCATGCCCGATCGGGTGAAGTGCCTGCACGTGCACCTCGCCCACGCGCTCGCCGCCGGGCCGGGCGTGAACCCGTTCGGCGACGAGGTCCGGGACGCGGTCGAGCCGTGGTGGTCGGGCGGTCCCTGCGTGGCCCCCGGCGCTTCCTAGACTCGAACCCATGCAGGTCGACATCCGCCGAGCACGCACGTCCGACGTGAAGGCCGTCCGCGCGCTCGTGGACACGTACACGGACGATCGGCGGCTGCTCAGCAAGGCCACCGTGACCCTGTACGAGGACGTCCAGGAGTTCTGGGTGGCGGTGCGCACCGGGGACGAGCGGGTGGTCGGCTGTGGCGCGTTGCACGTGATGTGGGAGGACCTCGCCGAGATCCGCACGGTCGCGGTCGCGCCCGAGTACCGCGGTCTCAAGATCGGTCACCGGATCGTCTCCGAACTGCTGGGCGTCGCCCGCGAGCTGGGCGTGGCCCGGGTCTTCTGCCTCACGTTCGAGACGCGGTTCTTCGGCTCGTTCGGGTTCACCCCGATCGACGGCGCCCCGGTGCCGCACAGCGTCTATGAGCAGCTGCTGCGCTCGTACGACGAGGGCATCGCCGAGTTCCTCGACCTCGAACGGGTCAAGCCGAACACCCTGGGCAACACGAGAATGCTGTTGCACCTATGAGAGTCGCGGCCGTCGACTGCGGCACCAATTCCGTCCGTCTCCTCATCGCCGACGTGGTCGGCGACACGCTCACGGACGTGGCCCGGCGGATGGAGATCGTCCGGCTCGGCGAGGGCGTGGACCGCACCGGCCGGCTCTCGCCCGAGGCCATCGACCGCACCCGCCGCGCGTTGCTCGGCTACGCGGCCGAGATCGCCGAGCTTGGTGTCACCGCGGTCCGGATGGTGGCTACGTCGGCCACCCGGGACGCGTCCAACGCCGCCGACTTCCGTGCCATGGTCCGCGCTGTGCTCGGCGTCGACCCCGAGGTGATCAGCGGCGACGAGGAGGCGCGGCTGTCCTTCGCCGGCGCGGTGCGCGGCCTGGATGCCGAGCCGCCGTACCTGATCGTGGACATCGGCGGCGGCTCGACGGAATTCGTGACCGGCAGTTCCGCTATCACCGGAGCGATCTCCGTCGACGTCGGCTGCGTCCGGATGACCGAGCGGTACCTGACGTCGGACCCGCCGACCGCCGCCCAGATCGCGGCCGCCGAGGCGGACATCACGGCCGCCGTGGATCGTGCGCTTGCGGCCGTGCCGGGCCGCGACGCGACGACGCTGGTCGGCCTGGCCGGGTCGGTTACGACCGTGACCGCTCTGGCTCTCGGTCTGCCCGAGTACGACGCAATGCGCATCCACCACGCAATCGTCGGCTACGACGCGGTGGCGAAGGTTACCGCCGACCTGCTAGCTGCCACGGTGGCCGAGCGGCGCGCGCTGCCGGTCATGCACCCCGGCCGGGCGGACGTCATCGGCGCGGGCGCGCTGATCCTGCGCATCATCATGGAACGCTCGGGACATCGGTCCGTCGTGGCCAGCGAGCACGACATCCTCGACGGCATCGCCTGGGGCCTGGCCGGCTAACCTTCAAGAACGTGAGGGCTGGGCTACTCGTGTTTGCGTGAGACCGTGTGCAGTCCGGTCAGGGCGATGGCGCCGTCGTCGGTCCATTGG
>JBKOWB010000209.1:0-6637 GCA_046724195.1 Actinomycetota bacterium | reverse complement strand
GGTGTCGCCAAACCAGCGGGTGCTGGAGATCGTGACCGGCAACGTGGCCCGCAAGCGCATCTCCGACCGCGACGCCAAGCTGGCCGCGCTGTCGATGGCGGCGGCGTTCGCGGGCGGGGATCTGGCCGGCGGCGTGCTGTCCGGTCTGGATCAGCTGGCGAGCCACGCGGGTAGAGCTTGACTGTCCTAATGGCCTCGCTTCGCTCGGCGGGAATTTCGCCCCTTTAGGCCGCTGCCGAGGACACCGATAAGAACCACGGCTGCGCCTCGTCCTCATCGGCGCCCTCGACAGCGACGGGCGAAATTCAGCTCTGGTTGCGCTCAGCGGGCGGCGATGTCCTTGGCTCGGGCCTTGAGCGCGCGTACCACGCCGTCGCGGCCTTCGGCCACCAGCCGGCGCAGCGACTGCGGATGTCCGTCGCGGGCCAGCCAGGCGGCGGTCAGCGCGACCGTCTCCTCGCAGACCTGGTACGCCGGGTACGCGAGCATGACGAACTCCTGGGCCGGCTCGCTGTCCGAGCGGGCCCACACCGAATCCACCACCTCGAAGAACTTCGCCGCGTACGGGGCGGTCAGCGCCACCTGAGTGGACACCTGGAAGCCCTGGAGCAGCGAGCGGTTCAGCCAGTTCGGCAGCTCCTTGTCGCCGGTCAGCTCGGCCCACACCCGGGCCTTGTTCTCGGGCGTGGGCAGCAACGCCCGGGCCGTCGCGGCCTCCCGCTCGCCGCTCGCGGTACGGTCGCCGGCCAGTTCCTCCTCGATCTCCCGCTCGGTCGCCACGCCCATGGCGGCCAGCGCCTCGAGGAGCGACCAGCGCAGCTCGGTGTCGATGGTGAGACCCGCAGGCACTCCGATGCCGTCGAGCCAGCCGCGCAGGGTCGCGAGGTCGTCGTCGCTGCGCGCCGCGTTGATGAGCGTCCGGGCCCAGGCGAGCTGGAAACCGCTGCCCGGCTCGGCCGCGGCGAGCGCGGTGCGGGCGGTCTCGGCCAGCCCGGCCCAGCCGATGGGCGTCCACTCCGGGTCGGCGTACACGGTCAGCGTGCTGGCGGCCTGGCGCAGCGTGGCCGTGGTGAGGTTGATGTCTCGCTCGGCCGGCAGGCCGCTGCGTACCAGCGCCACGTAGTCGCGCGCGGCCAGCTCGGCGTCGCGCGTCATGTCCCAGGCGGCGGCCCAGCACAGCGCCCGCGCCAGCGACGAGTCGAAACCGGCGATGTGCTGCACCACGGTGGCCATCGAGCGCTCGTCGAGCCGTAGCTTCGCGTACGTCAGGTCGTCGTCGTTGAGCAGCAGCACGTCGGCCGCGGGAACCCCGACCAGCGCCGGGATCTCGGTACGCTCGCCGCTCACGTCGATCTCCAGCAGGTCGCGCCGGACCAGCCGCTCGCCCACCAGGTCGTAGAGACCGACCCCGATCCGGTGGGTACGCAGCGTCGGGTACGCGGCGGGCGCCTCCTGCTGCACGATCACGCTCGTGTAGGCGCCGTCCGCGCCGATCCCGATGATCGGGCGCAGCGTGTTGACCTGCGCGGTCTCCAGCCACTGCGCGGCGAACTTGCGCAACTCGCGGCCCGATGCCGCCTCCAGCTCGGTGAGCAGGTCGTCGAACGTGGCGTTGCCCCACGCGTGCTTCGTGAAGTACGCCCGTAGCCCGGCCAGGAACGAGTCCAGACCGACGTACGCGACCAGCTGCTTGATGACGCTCGCGCCCTTCGCGTACGTGATGCCGTCGAAGTTGACCTCGACGGCCTCCAGATCGGGCATCTCGCAGTACACCGGGTGGGTCGAGGACAGCTGGTCCTGCCGGTAGCCCCAGTTCTTGCGCACCGAGAGGAACGTGGTCCACGCGTCCGTGAACCTGGTCGCGTGCGTGTTGCACCAGTGGCTGGCCCACTCCGCGAACGACTCGTTCAACCACAGGTCGTTCCACCAGCGCATGGTGACCAGGTCGCCGAACCACATGTGCGCGAGCTCGTGCAGGATCGTGTTGGCGCGCTGCTCGTACTCGAAGTCGGTGACCTGGGATCGGAAGATGTAATGCGCCTCGGCGTGCACGACGCAGCCGAAGTTCTCCATCGCGCCGGCGTTGAAGTCCGGCACCCACAGCTGGTCGTACTTGGGCAGCGGGTAACGCACGCCGAACTGCTCGTGGAAGAAGTCGAAGCCCTGCTTGGTGATCAGGAACAGCTGGTCCGCGTCCATGTACCGGGCCATCGAGGCGCGGCAGTACGCGCCCAGTTCGATGCCGTCGTGGGTGTCGCGGACCTCGTGGTACGGCCCGGCGCAGAGCGCGGTGATGTATGTGCTCATCGGCACCGACGCCGGGAAGTGCACCGTCTTCGCGCCAGGCCCGGCCGGAACGCTCGTCTCGGCCGGCATGTTGGACACGACCTTCCAATGTGCCGGCACCGTGGCGTGCCAGGTGAAGGCGCTCTTGAGGTCGGGCTGGTCGAAGCAGGCGTACACCCGCTGAGCGTCCGCGGTCTCGAATTGGCTGTAGAGGTAGGTCTCCTTGTCGACCGGGTCCACGCTGCGCTGCAGACCCTGGCCGCTTGCGGAGTACGCGAAGTCGGCGTCGACCACGAGCGTGTTCTCGGCGGCCAGCCCGGTCAGCGACAGGCCCTTCTCCGCCGACCAGCTGGAGATGTCGACGGGGGTGCCGTTCAGCACAGCGGAGCGGATGCCGGTCGCGGCCACTTCGATGAACGTCTCCGCGCCGGGTTCGGCGCAACGGAAGGTGACCTCGGTGGTTGACCGGAACGTGGTCTCGCCCGGATTGCCCGACCCGTCGGTGAGGTCCAGGGCGATGTCGTACCCGCTCACCTCGAGCAGGCGGGCCCGCTCAGCAGCCTCGACCTGGGTCAGGTTACGAACTCCGGCCACGATCACTTCTCCTGTCTGCTGACTCTCCGCATCGACGATGGCGATCGCGACTGCGGCGGGTGACGGCGCGCCCCCGGTCCGAGTTTTGCACGCCACCCTATGCGCCTGACGGGTGGCGCACGTCACCCCGGCGGCCGGACGATTCGCGAGAGAGACTCGGGGCATGAGCGAACGCACCACGGTCGATATGTGGTTCGACCCCATCTGTCCCTGGGCCTGGATGACCTCACGCTGGCTGCTCGAGGTGGAGAAGATCCGCCCGATCGACGTCCGGTTCAACGTGATGAGCCTGTCCGTGCTCAACGCCGGCCGTGACCTGCCGGAGCGCTACCAGGAGATGATGGGGAAGGCATGGGGTCCGGTCCGGGTCTGCATCGCCGCCGCCGAATCCGCTGGTCCGGACGTGCTGCGTGACCTGTACACCGCGCTGGGCACGCGGATCCACCTGCAGAAGTACGAGCTGGACGAGAAGCTCTACACCGAGGCGCTCAAGGAGGTCGGCCTCGACCCGGCGCTCGCCGACGCCGCGACCACGGACGCCTGGGACGACGCGCTGCGCGCGAGCCACGACGCTGGCATGAAGCCCGTCGGCATGGACGTCGGCACGCCGGTCATCCACGCGCCCGGGCCTGGCGAGGGCGAGACCGTGGCGTTCTTCGGCCCGGTCGTGACGCCGGCGCCGAAGGGGGAGGCCGCCGGCAAGCTCTGGGACGGCGTCATGCTGGTCGCGGGCACCCCGGGCTTCTACGAGATCAAGCGCACCCGCGACATCGGACCCATCTTTGATTGACGTGCCCGTCGTGAGGCACGGGCGACGCGGCCGGTAGGTTGCCCCACATGACGGTCGTGCACCCGATCAGCCGGGCCTGGATCACCACCGGTGGCACCGGCGCGCAGAACTACGACGAGTTCGCCGACGACGCCGAGATCACCGAGATCATCGCCGCCAACCCGCGCAGCGCGCTCGCCATCGAGATGCCGCACCGGGCGCCCGGGTTGGTGGGCCAGTCCTTCGCCGACGCGCTGCCCGACGCCGTCGCGCGCCTCGCCGACGAGCGCGCCGACGGCAGCTACACCCCGGCCGAGCAGGTGGTCGTGCTCTACCGGATCAGCGCGCCGGGCGAGGCTCCCGCGTACGGGCTCTGGTGCATGGTCGACACCGGCCAGATCTCCACCAGAGCGGACGAGCCCGGGCTGGTCATCCGCAACGAGGACGTCTTCATCGACAAGGTGCGCGAGCGAGTTGCGCTGGCGGACGCGCTCGGGACGTTGCTGTCGCCCGTACTGATGCTGCAGACCGGCAAGGGCGACGAGCTGCACGCCGCGCTCGCGGCAGCGACCGAAGCCGCGGGGGCGCCGGCCGCGACCGACCTCGACCAGAACGGGCGCACGCACGCCATCTGGGTCGTGCCACCGGGCGATCCGCAGGATCGGCTGACCGCGTTGGCCGGTGGTGGCGAGCTCGTCGTCGCGGACGGAAACCACCGCAGCCTGGCCGCGCAGATCGGCGGCCTGCCGCACTTCCTGGCCGTGGTGACCACGCCCGGCTCGGTGGCGATCCAGCCCTACAACCGGCTGATCAGCGAGACTCCGGTCTCGCCCGAGGACCTGTTGGCCCGGCTGGACACGGCCGGCGCCAACGTCGAGAGACTGTCGCGGCCGGCGGAGGTGCCCACCAAGGGCACGATCGAGCTGTACGGCTGGGGGATCACCTTCGCGGTCACGCTGCCGGCGACCGAGGGCGCGCCCGCGGTGGAGAACCTGGATCACGCGCTGGTCGAGCGGATCCTCCTGCGCGAGGTGCTCGGGTTGGACCCGGGCGACAAGCGTGTCTCGTACGTGGGTGGCGACTACCCGGCCGAGTGGCTGCGCGGGGAGGTGGACGCGGACCGCGCCGAGCTGGCCGTGTTCATCGCCCCGGTGACCGTCGACGACTTCGTCGCGGTGAACCTGGCCCGACAGAAACTGCCTCGCAAAAGCACCTGGTTCACGCCGAAGGCCCGGGCCGGCCTCGTCCTGGCCCAGCTGGACTGAGTTCACCCGCGGCGGAAAACACAAGGAAACCCCGTTATGAAGCTGCATCCGCAGGTCGAGGCGTCGCTGGCGATCCGCCGCCGGCCGCCCGCCGACGTCCTCGCCGCAGATCCGTTCCAACAGGTGAAGTTCGCGCGGGCGGCGATGGAGGAGTCGAACTCCGAGGAGTGCGGGCCCGCGCTGCCGCTGCCGGTGGTGGTCGACGTGGACGCGGACGGCGTGCCGTGCCGGCTCTACGCCACGGCCGTTAACGCGCCCGTCTTCGTGTACGTGCATGGCGGCGGCTGGGCCTACGGCAGCATCGAGACGGCCGACCGGATGTGCCGCCGGGTCGCCGACCGCTCCGGCTGCGCGGTGCTGTCGGTGGGCTACCGGCTCGCCCCCGAGCACGTCTACCCGGCCGCGCTGGACGACGTCGAGACCGTGCTGCGGTACGTCCGCCGGGAGGGCGCCGACCTGGGCGTCGACCCGTCCCGGCTGGCCATCGGCGGCGACAGCGCGGGTGGCCTGCTCGCCACGGTCGCGGCCCGGCGCCAGCGCGACGCGGCCACACCGCTGGACCACCAGGTACTGATCTACCCGATGATCGATCCGCTGATGGCCTCGGAGTCGTACGACGAGGTCGGCGGGCACGGCCTCGATCGCGCGTCGGTCAAGCTGGCGTGGGACACGTTCGTGCCGGACGTCGCGCTGCGGTACACCCCCGATCTCGCGCCGCTCGCCGTCGCGGATCTGTCCGGGATGCCGTCCACACTGCTGATCACCGCCGAGTACGACGTGCTGCGCGACGAGGGCGCCGACTACGCCGACGCGCTGATCGCCGCGGGCGTTCCGGTGGTCCACGTCCGGTACATGGGCGTGAACCACGGTTTCGCCCGCAAGCTGGCCCTCTTCGACGCCGCCCGCGCCGCGGCCGACCAGGTCGCGTCCTCGCTGCGGGCGGCGCTGACCTTCTGACAAGATGCTGGTCATGCGCGTCTATCTGGGTTCCGACCACGCCGGCTACGAGCTGAAGATGCACCTCGTCAACTACCTGGGGAAGCAGGGGTACGACATCGTCGACGTTGGCCCGCACGTCTACGACCCCGAGGACGACTACCCGCCGTTCTGCCTCCAGGCCGGCGCGAATGTCGTGGGCGACCCGGGCAGCCTGGGCATCGTCATCGGCGGTTCCGGCAACGGCGAGCAGATCGCCGCCAACAAGGTCGAGGGAGTCCGCGCGGCGCTCGCCTGGCGGGTCGAGATCGCCCAGCTCGCGCGGCAGCACAATGACGCGAACGTGCTCTCCCTCGGTGCCCGCGAGCACACGCTGGACGAGGCCGCCTCGTTCGCCGAGGCATTCCTGACCACGCCGTTCTCCGGCGACCCGCGGCACGCGCGCCGGATCGCCGAGGTCACCGAGTACGAGCGCACGCGCCAGTTGCCGCCACTCCCGGCGACCTAGCGGTTCCGGGGTAGGTCCTCGCGCGGCGACCAATTGCGGCGCACGATGGTCAGGTCCTGCTCCGCGTCGGCCAGCTGGGCTTCCGTCGGCCGCGCGGCGTCCCGGGCGCGCAGCGCGGCGCCCACGCTGACCTGCGATGAGCCCGAGCCGACCAGGCCGCGGAGCCCGCGCTCGGCCTCGCGGTCGTCGCCGCCGGCGCCGGCGCCAGAGGTCGGGCGCGAACCGGGAGGGCGTGGCGGCCGGCCGGCGAACCCGCGCGCGAGCCGTTGCGGTGTGCGC
>JBKOWB010000245.1:0-6446 GCA_046724195.1 Actinomycetota bacterium | reverse complement strand
GCGTAGCCGCGCCGCGACGATCGCGGCCCGGATCGCCGCCGCCACCGCGAACGCGGCCGCCACCGCGACCCCGACGCGGCCGGTGAGCGGGACGATGCCCGCCGCGCCGCCGAGCACCCACGCGATCATCAGGATGGTCTCGGAGTGGCCGAAAGCGCTGGCCCGCAGGCGCTCGGGCACGCGCTCCTGGATGCTGGCGTCGATGGCGAGCTTGGAGATGCCGCTGAAGATGGCGGTCACGAACGCCAGCAGCGCGACCATCGGCAGAGTGAAGAAGATGGTGGCCAGCACGCTCACGCCGGCCGTGATCGTCAAGCCGCTGGACTGCAGCGCCAGCGGACGTCGGATCCGTAGCCGGGTGCCGATGGCGGTGGCCAGGAACGTGCCGACAGCCAGCGCGCCGCCGATCACCCCGACCGCGACCTGGTTACCGATGTCGCGCCCGAAGACCGTCGTGTCGAGCTGGCCGGCCTTGATGGCGAACGCGAAGTAGAGCAACAGGAAGCCGTACAGGAAGCGGAGGCTGGCGCTGCCGATCAGCGTCGCGACCACCAGCCGCCCGGACAACGGCCGGTCGGTACCCCGGCCCAATCGCAGCATGGCGCGGAACGGGCGGGGCACCGCCTCGGGCGGCTCGGAGTCGGCGCGCGGCGGCAGCCGCAACGCGACCACCATGCCGATCAGGAAGATCACCGACGAGACGCGCAAGGGCCACTGCGGACCGAACCAGAACGCGGCCAGGCCGATCGGCGCGACCACCGCGCCCGCGAACGCGCCGTAGACGCTCGCCCGCGCGCCCACCTGGGACAGCCCCACCCCCTCGGGCAGCAGGCGGGGTACGGCGGCCGAACGGGCGACGCCGTACGCACGGGACAGCACCAGCACGCCGAACACGGCCGGGTATAGCCCGAAGCCGTGCAGGTGGTCGGAGATGAGCCAGACCAGGAACGCGCGGCCGAGCATGGTGACCGCGAGCGCGTACCGGCGGCCGTGCCGGAAGTGGTCGAGCAGCGGGCCGATCACGGGAGCCAGCAGTGCGAACGGCACCATCGTGACGAGCAGGTACAGCGCGACCTTGCTGCGGGCCTCGTCCAGCGGCACATTGAAGAAGATCGTGCCGGCCAGCCCGATCGCGATGAGCGTGTCGCCGGCGCAGGACAGCGCGTGGAGGTCGAACAGCCGTACCATGCCCATCTCGTTGGCCGCGCCCCGGGCACGGACGCTCCCGACCGTCCGGGTCGCCCAGGCCCCGCTGCGCACGGAACCCCGCACCAGCAGGCGGATCGCCTTGACGCCGGTGCCGACTGTGCGCCCGATGGTGGGAAGCAGCGGCATCCCACCATCCTGACTGATCGGGGCGACCCGCGTCCTCCCGGATCTACCCGGATATCTGGGGAGTCGTTGCTAACGCTCCCGGAGACTGAGGAACAATGGACACGTGACGACCAGGACCGCCACCTCGCGTACCGCCCGCCTCGACCAGGTCTGCGCCGATGCCGTCGGGTTGGCCCGCGGCGCCATCACGGATGTGGATCCGAGCGACATCGGCGACCACCTCGAGGCCGTGTCCGAGGGCGACCGGCTCGTTACGCACTTCTTCGAGAGTCACCTGGCCGGTTACCGCGGCTGGCGCTGGGCGGTCACCGTGACACGGGTGCCCCGCAGCCGGCACGTCACGGTCTGCGAGACCGTCCTACTGCCCGGCCCGGACGCGTTGCTCGCGCCCGGCTGGGTGCCCTGGAACGAACGGCTGCAGCCCGGTGACCTCGGCGTCGGCGACCTCATGCCGACCGCGCCCGATGACGACCGGCTGGTGCCCGGCTACGTGCTCAGCGACGACCCGGCGGTCGAGGAGGTCTCCTGGGAGCTGGGACTCGGCCGGCCGCGGGTGATGTCGCGCGAGGGCCGGATGGAGACCGCGCAGCGCTGGTACGACGGCGACTCCGGCCCCGAGGCGCCCATCGCCACCGCCGCGCCCCGGAATGCCCGCTGCGGCACTTGCGGCTTCTACCTGCCGCTGGCCGGCTCTCTACGGCAGATGTTCGGCGTCTGCGGCAACATCTACGCCCCGGACGACAGCCGCGCGGTCAGCGCCGACCACGGCTGCGGCGCGCACTCCGAGGCGCTGCTCGGCAGCGCCGAGGTGCCGGTAGAGGAGCTGCCGACTGTGTACGACGACAGTGAGGTCGAGGCCGTCGCGGTCAGCCGGGCAAACGGCTCGGTCGAGGAGAGCGAGCCGGCCGAGGCCTACGGCCACTCGTAAGACCGCCCGTTATTCGTTGACTCGGAACTCCGGATGCGACAGCGCCCGGCGGCGGCGCCGGTTGGCGTCGTGCCGCAGCATCGTGAGCAGGCCAGGAATTCCGAGCAGGAACCCAGCCACGCAGGTCCAGAGCCAGTCCGTGTGTCCGTGGTCGGACAGCCAACCGTGGAACGGCAGCAGGATCAGGCCGGCCACTCCGAACGCCGCCATCCCGGCGAGCGCGAATGGCACCATCGGGGGATCGAGCGGCTCGACCCGGGGCTTGGTGGTGGTGGTCACCCTCCTTTTGTAACACGGCTGATCTTCCCTAGATCGACGGCCGTCTGACACGATGCGCGGATCGACTCAGATCTTGCTCTGGGGGAGGACGGCCATGTCCACTGCACCCGCTGATGCGAGTGCCGACTCGTCACCGCGTACGCCGATAAGCGGTTTTGACAGGTACTTCGAGATCTCCGCCCGAGGCTCCACCGTCGGCCGGGAGATCCGGGGTGGCCTGGCCACCTTCTTCACGATGGCGTACATCGTGGTGCTCAACCCGCTGATTCTCGGTTCCGCTGTGGACGGGGACGGCGGCAGGCTGCCACTCGCCGCGCTGGCCGCGGGTACGGCGCTGGTCGCCGGCGTGATGACCATCACGATGGGCGTCGTCGCCCGGTTCCCACTCGCCCTGGCCGCGGGTTTGGGCGTGAACGCGCTGGTCGCTTACGAGATCGCGCCGGAGATGACCTGGGCCGACGCGATGGGGCTGGTAGTCATCGAGGGCGTACTCATCGCGATCCTGGTGCTCACCGGTCTCCGTACGCTCGTGTTCCGGTCGGTCCCGACGCAGCTCAAGACCGCGATCGGCGTCGGTATCGGCCTGTTCCTGATGATCATCGGGCTGGTCGACGCCGGCTTCGTGCGCCGCATCCCGGACGTGGCGGGCACGACCGTCCCCGTCCAGCTGGGCATCAGCGGCAAGCTGGACAGCTGGCCCTCTCTGGTGTTCGTGGTCGGCCTGCTCTTCACCTTGATCCTGTTCGTACGGCGGGTGAAGGGCGCGATCCTGATCGGTATCCTCGCGACGACCGCGTTGGCGATCATCGTGGAGGCGATCGCCCACGTCGGGCCGTCGTTCGTGGACGGCAAGCCCAACCCGCACGGGTGGTCGCTGAACGTGCCGGCACTGCCGGACAAGGTCGTGGACACGCCCGACCTGTCGTTGCTGGGCAAGTTCAACGTCCTGGATTCCTGGGGTCGAGCCGGGTGGCTCGTCGTCATCATGTTCATCTTCACGCTGCTCATCACGGACTTCTTCGACACGATGGGCACGATGGTCGCGGTCGGCCAGGAAGGCGGCTTGCTGGACGACCAGGGCATGCCGCCGCGGACCCGGGAGATCCTGTTCGTCGACTCGATCGCGGCGGCCGCGGGTGGCGCCGCCAGCGTCTCGAGCAACACGTCGTACATCGAGAGCGCAGCGGGTGTCGCCGAGGGCGCCCGGACCGGGGTGGCCAACCTGATAACCGGCGGGTTGTTCCTGCTCGCCATGTTCCTGGCGCCGCTGGTCGTGATCGTGCCGTTCGAGGCCGCATCCACCGCGCTGGTCGTGGTCGGCTTCCTGATGATGACGGCGGTCCGGCAGATCGACTGGCTGGACTACGAGATCGCCATCCCGGCGTTCCTCACGATCACGCTGATGCCGTTCACGTACTCGATCTCGAACGGGATCGGCGCGGGCGTCATCTCGTACGTCGTCTTCAAGCTGGCGTTGGGCAAGGCCCGGGACGTCCACCCGCTCCTGTACGGCGTCGCCGTGCTGTTCATCCTGTACTTCCTGCGCGGGCCGCTGGAGTCGGTGATCCTGTGATGCTGCTGAGCTGCTGGCCTCGCTGAGCTGGCTGGCCTCGCTCCGCTCGGCGGCTCGCGCCTTAGACCCGGTGAGATACCGCAGTCGCTACGGTCGCTGCGCTCCCTCCGCTTGGTGCGGCATCTCACCGGCGGCGCTCGCCGGGCTCCCTCCGCTTGGTGCGGCATCTCACCGGCGGCGCTCGCTTGCGTTACCGTGCCGGTGACAATGGTCATACGCGTGAGAGATGTCGTTAGCCAGGCTCATTAGCTAGGCTAAATACAGTGATGGAGCGGTCGGTGACGGCGGAGCGAGCGACAGCGAACGAGCTGGCCAAGACGCTGCGTGAAGCGATCACCAGGCTCAACCGGAGGGTCCGCCAGACCCGCCCGGTCGGCGATCTCACGTTCAGCCAGCTCTCGGCTCTGACCAGCCTGCAGTTGGCCGGTGCGCTTACGCCGCGTGAACTCGCCGACCTCGAGCGGGTGCAGCCGCCGACGATGACCAAGATCGTCGGCAAGCTGGAGGACCGCGGGCTCGTGGCGCGTACGCCGCACCCCACGGATCGTCGCCAGGTCATCCTGGCCGCGACCGAGGAAGGGCGGGCCGTGTACGCGCAGTTCGAACGGGCGCGCAACCAATGGCTGGCCCAGCAACTGGCCCTGCTCAGCCAGGAGGAACGCGACACGCTTGGACGTGCCGCGTCGATCCTGCAGAAAGTCGCCCGCGCCTGACGACGTCCCGAACGGGACCCGCCTCGCTCGTCCGCTCGTCACACGACGATGACGCGTACGACCGTTGAGGAGGCGCACCCGAGTGCGGGCAGTGCTGAGCACCACATTCCGGTCCCTGAAGATCCGCAACTATCGGCTGTTCGCCACCGGGCAACTGGTCAAGCTCGTCGGTGTCTGGATGATGTTCACGGCCCAGGACTGGCTGGTGCTCGAGCTTTCGCACAACTCACCCGGCGCGCTGGGCAGCGTCGCGGCGCTGCAGTTCGCACCCGTGCTCGCGCTCACGCTGTGGAGCGGCAAGCTGGCCGACCGGTACGACAAGCGCACGCTCCTGATGGCCGCGAATGCGGCGTTCGCTCTCACCGCGGTCGTCTTCGCGGTCCTGGTCGCGAGCGGGGTAGTCGCGCTCTGGCATGTGTTCCTCTTCGCCGGGCTGCTCGGCATCGCGAGCGCGATCGAAACCCCGGTACGGCAGGCGTTCGTCTCCGAGCTGGTCGAGAAGCCGCTGCTGCCGAACGCGCTGTCGCTCTCCGCGGCCACGTTCAACTCAGCGCGGGTCGGCGGCCCGGCGCTGGCCGGAGTCGCGCTCGCCCTGTTCCACACCGGGCCGGTCTTCCTGATAGCCACCGCCCTCGCGATCGCGCCGGTGTTCAGCTACAGCCGGATGCGCCCGGCCGAGCTGCACCGCGCGACCGGCAAGGCTCGGGTGGAGAGCAAGGACGCGCGCATCGTCGACGGTCTCCGGTACGTCTGGCAGCGGTCCGATCTGCTGCTGCCCATCATGATGATGGCCGTGATCGGCATGATCGGCTTCAACTTCCCGGTGACGCTAGCCGCTCTCGCGAAGATCGATTTCCACGCCGGACCGTCGTCGTTCGGGCTGCTCACCACGTCGCTCGCGGTCGGCGCTTTGGGCGGTGCCCTGGCCGGCAGCGGCCGCCGTAGGCGCCCGGGCGCGTACCGGATGATCGGCGCGGCCGCGGCGTTTGGGTTGCTCGAGTTCGTGGTCGGCTTCGCGCCGTCGTTCGTGGTCGCGATGATCCTGCTGGTGCCGACCGGGTTTTTCTCGGTATACCTGGCGCAGTCCGCGAACCAGCGGGTCCAGATGGGCGTGCACGGCCGGTACCGCGGCCGGGTCATGGCGCTGTATGTGCTGGTCTTTCTCGGCAGCACGCCGGTAGGTGCGTCACTGGCCGGCTGGTGGGGTGAGAGGTTCGGGGTGCCGTCGAGCATCTGGGCGGCCGGCCTGGTCTCCTTCCTGACGGCTGTAGTGGCGCTGGTCTGGCAGCTGCGTAACCGCGGCGAACGGCTCAATCTCCAGATCCGGCCGCGGCCGAGCCTGTCGCTGGTCCGTCCCTCGCCGGCCGCTGAGACGGTGGTCGCCGACGCCGTGACCGCCTTGGTCCCGGAGCCGACCCGGTCGGCCGCCTGACGCCTTTCCGACGCTAAACCGATCCTCGGTGGAGGTTGGCAGATTTGACGGCCGAAAGGCTGTGGACCTCGTCTGAACGTTGGCTTAGCGTCGGATCGTGGCCATCTCGCACGTGGTGGTGCTGACGGGGGCGTTGCTGACGCTGCTGTCCGTCCCATGTGCGCTAGCCGTGATCGCCAACTCCGG
>JBKOWB010000234.1:0-6452 GCA_046724195.1 Actinomycetota bacterium | reverse complement strand
GGCATGGTCGCGGTGAACTCGACGCTGACATTCGTCGGGATGGCCACGCTGCCGTTCGGCGGCGTCGGCGACTCCGGGTTCGGCCGGATCCACGGCGATGACGGCCTCCGCGAGTTCGCCCGACCCAAGGCGATCTCGGTCCGGCGCGCGCCGTCGCTGCTGCCGTCGATGACGTTCGAGCGGACGCCCGCGCAGGTGTCCCGGATCGTGAAGGCGATCAAGCTGCTGTACGGGCGTCGCCGCTAGGTCGGGCTGCTAGCGTCCGTCTGGTGGTGGATCAACCCGCGGTCGAGGTCGCCGGCCTGTACGTCAGCTACGGCTCGACGCCGGTGCTCGTAGACGTCGCGCTGGCAGTACCGGTCGGCGCTGGCGTCTGCGTAACCGGCGAGAACGGCATCGGCAAGTCCACCCTGCTCCGCTGCGTGGCCAGCCTGCAGCGCCCCGACCGGGGCCGGATCCGGGTTTTCGGCAACTCCCCGGGGTCCACGCCGGAGTTCTGGCGCGCCGTGGTCACCACGGCCGAGCCGCCGACGTGGTACCCGGGCCTGACCGTACGCGAGCACGGCGAACTGGTGTGCCGCGCGCACGGCCTAGATCCCGACGAGGCGGGCCTCGACGAGGCGCTGGAGCGCTTCGGCCTGGCGACGCACGTGGACGCGATCCCGCCGTCCATGTCGTCGGGTCAGAAGCAGCGCCTCACGCTCGCGCTGTCCCTGCTGCGGCCGAGTTCGCTGCTGATCCTCGACGAGCCCGAGCAGCGCCTCGACCCGGAGGGCCGAGCATCGGTGGCCGGGATGCTGAACGACTACGTCAAGAACGGCGGCACGATCCTCATGGCCAGCCACGACGGCGTCTTCGCCGAGGCGTCCGGCACGGAGATCACCCCGATGGAGTCGCTGGGCGTCGCACGGCGAGACGAACCCAAGGACGCGGCGGAGTGACCGCGGTCGAGCCGGTCGCGATCGACGTCGGCGCCATCCGCCGCTGGGTGCGCCGGACCCAGTCGTCGCACCGGGAGCGCGGCGCGACGGCCGGAAACATCTACTTCGTCGTACTCTTCGTCGCGATCGTCGGCGGCATGCTCCACAAGCAACTGGCCCTGGTGTTCTGGCCCGCCCACCCGAACGCGTCCGAGCTGGCCGGGGTCTCGCTGGTCCTGCTGGGCGTCGGCGGTCTCTTCCTCGCGATGCGCCGCCTCGGCCCGCTCGGGTTGAGCCGGCCGGCCGCGTCCTGGCTGCTCACCGCGCCGGTCAGCCGGCGCCGGCTGCTCACGCCGTCGCTGCGGCTGGCGGCGATCGCGGCGGCCATCTCGGGCGCGCTGTTCGGTCTCGCGATCGTCGGGCACGTCGCCACCCGTCCGATGCCCCGCGCGGTCGCGGCACTCCTTCCGGCCGTCGGTGCGCTCGTCGGCGTCGTCATGCTCCTGCTCGCGCTGGCCGCCCAGGCTGGACGCCGCTGGTCCGCATGGGGCGACAACGTCGCCGGGTTGCTCCTCGCCGGCGGGTTGGCCGGATTCGTGGTCGACTCCGCCGTCGATGCGCCGCGGGCCTCGGGCAGCTGGTCGGCCACGATCGTGGGTGCCGTGGCTCTCGGGCTGGCGGCCGTCGTCGCCGGCCTCATGGCGGTAGCGGTGGGGCGACTCGCGGATACGCCGAACGAACGCATCCTCGACGCGTCAAAGACCGTCGGGACGCTGCTGGACTCGGCGTTCGGCGTCGAACCGTCGTTCGTGACCGAGATGGTGGAGCGCCGCTACTGGGCGCGCCGTCGGCTCCGGTCCGTGCGGTTGTGGGCGCGCGTGCCCGTACTCGTCGGTCAAGATCTTCTGCTGGTCCGGCGACGGCCCCGGCGGCTGCTCTGGCTAGCCGGCGCGGTCGCCTTGCCGGCACTGCTCGCGCACGCCCCCGCCTGGACGATCGGCGTCGCGGTCCTGCTCGGCGGCATGATCGCGGGTGGGACGTCGACCGCGACCGTCCGGACCGACGCCGGGAATCCGGTTCTGCTCCGGCTTCTCGGGCTGAGCTCGCGCCAGGCGATCGCGCAACGCATGTGGGTGCCCGGCATCCTCGCCGGGCTGTGGTCGGCGGCGGCGCTCGCGCTGCTCCGAGCGCTCGGCGACGTGCCGGACGGGCCGTGGTGGGCGCTCGGCCTGACCCTCGGGCCGGTCGGTGCGGTCGCGGCGGTCCGCAAGGCACGCGTGGGCTTCGTCCGCAACGAGCTGCTGCCGCTGGACACTCCGATGGGTACGCTCTCGCCGGGTCCTGCGCTGAACTCGGTGATCGGCCCGGACGCGCTCCTGCTGGGCCTGCCCTCGTTGGTGCAGATCGCCCAGGGACATCCGCTCAGCTGGACGACGGTTCTGGTCCAGGCGCTGGTGGGAGCCATAGGCGCCCGCACCTACGTCAATCTTGGAGCCGCTAGAACAGGGTGAGCTCGTCGCGCTCCATGCCGCGCAGCTTCTCGTAGTCGACGACCAAGCAGCGGATGCCGCGGTCGGCGGCCAGTACGCGGGCCTGGGGCTTGATCTCCTGGGCCGCGAACACACCCTGCACCGGGGCGAGCAGCGGATCGCGGTTCATCAGCTCGAGGTAGCGGGTGAGCTGCTCGACGCCGTCGATCTCGCCACGCCGCTTGATCTCCACCGCGACCGCGCCGCCGGCTGCGTCGCGACAGAGCAGGTCGACCGGGCCGATCGCGGTCATGTACTCGCGGCGGACCAGGGTCCAGCTCTCACCGAACGTCTCGGGGTGCGCGGCCAGCAACTCCTGCAGATGCGCCTCCACACCGTCCTTGACCAGGCCCGGATCGACGCCGAGGTGGTACGAGGTGTCCTGGAAGATCTCCTCGAGCGTGATCCGCAACTCCTCGCCCGCCTTGTTGACGACCCTCCACACGCCCGGCGCCTCCTGCAGCTTGCAAGGTGGACTCATCCAGTTCAGCGGCTTGTACGCCCGGTCGTCGGCGTGGATCGAGACCGATCCGTCAGCCTTCACCATCAGCAGCCGTACGGCCGGGGGCAGGTGGGCCGACAACCGTCCGACGTAATCGACCGAGCACTTCGCGATGACCAGGCGCACGCGACGAGGGTAGCCGCCGTCTCCGGCGACGCGAGCGCGGCGGTGCGATGCTTGATCCGTGCTCGAAGCGCTGACCGGCACCGGCCTGGCCGCATCCGCCGGACTCAATGCCTACATCCCGTTGCTCGTCATGGGCGTGCTGGCCAGGTTCACCGACGCTATCAACCTGCCGAGCGGCTGGCAGTGGCTCTCCAACGGCTGGGTGCTGGCAATCCTCGCGATGCTGCTAGCGATCGAGGTCGTCGCGGACAAGGTGCCGGTGGTCGACCACGTCAACGACGTCGTGCAGACCGTGGTACGGCCGACCTCGGGCGGCATCGTGTTCGGCGCGGGCTCGTCGTCCCAGACCGCGACGGTGACCGACCCGGGCTCGTTCTTCGGATCCCATCAGTGGGTGCCGATCGCGGCCGGCGTGCTCATCGCGCTCTGCGTGCACGGCCTGAAGGCCGCGTCCCGTCCTGTGATCAACGCCACCACGGCCGGCGTCGGCGCACCCGTGGCCAGCACGGCCGAGGACATCGGCAGCATCGTGATGTCGATGCTCGCCATCCTGCTGCCGATCCTCGTGCTGCTCGGATTGGTGCTTCTGGTCTCGTCGTCGGTGTGGGCGATCAGGCGGCGCCAGCAACGTAAACGGGAACGCCGCCCGGTTAAGGGTGTTACCACCGAGCGACTATTTGGTTGACTGCTTCCGTGTCCGCCATCGCCGTGCCCGCCTTCGCATTGAGTTGGTGGCTGGCGTGCTATCTGGTCGGCCGCGATCCCGCCCGCCCAGCCCTGCAGCGGGCGGCCGCGGCGCTGGTCGCGTACGCGGTGGCGGTTGCGTCCTGGACCATCGCACCGGATTCCGCGGTTGCGCAGGTGCTGTTCTGCGTCCCGGCCTTGTTCTGGGCCGGCGCGGCGATCGGGCTGCTCCCTACGGCGCTGCCCGAACGCCGCCAGCTCGAGCGCGGCTGGCTGGTGGTCGCCATCGTCTTCCTGGTGATCGTCTCGGCACTGCCCGCCGCCGGCAGAGTCGTCGCGCTCGCGCCGCTGATCGGCGCGCTCGCACTGCTGTGGCGCTTCCGCGATGCGGTCCGCCCGCAGGTCCTGCCCGCGGCGATCTCCGTAGTCGCGGCGCTGTACGCCGCCGGCCTGGTCGCCATGCTGGCCCCGGTCGACGTCGGCGCCCCCGGACTCCTGCTTGCCGCGATCGGCCTGGACCTCATGGTGCTGGGCTATCTGGTGGCGGTCAGCGACGCGGTCGAGGCGGGCGAGCGGCTGCGCCCCGACCTGCGCCGGTCCGCGGCCGGCGCGATCGCCGCGACGTTGCTGTGCGGCGGGCCGGCGGCTCTCACCACGCTCGCCGCGCCCGGCGTTCGTGCGGTCGCGGTGCTGCAGTTCGTGCTGATGGCGGTCGTGATGACCGCGGTCGGCCTGGCCGGGCCGATACGCCGCGGCCTGGACCGGCTGGCATTCCTGCATGACGACCGGCTCCGCCTCGACCGGGAGGCCCTGCTGCTCTCGGCCGAGGCGCTCCCCCGCCGTCGCGAGCGGCACCGTCTCATCGCGACCAGCGAGGACGAGTTCGTCCGGCTGACCAGGCACGCGCTGCAGAACTTCGGCGACGTCGGCCGGCTGATGCGAAGTCCGCTCATCGACCTGCCCACGGTGGACCGCCGGCTGACCGGCCCGATCTCGGAACAGCCGCTGGCCCGGGCCGTCGAGCTGCGCGGGGTGCTGCGGGAGAGTGTCGCGCGGCTGAAGCCGGATGGGCTGTTCGGGACGACCGAGGATTGGCGCCACTACAACGCGTTGCATTACTGCTGCGTGCTGGGGCTGCGACCGTACGCGCGGCGGCCCCGGACGGAGGGCCTGGATCGGGACACTCGGCGGGCACTCGAGTGGTTCCGCCGGTACGTGCCCAAGCGCGCGATGCGGCAGTGGCAGAGCGAGGGGGCGCGCCTGGTGGCGGAGCGGCTCTGGGGCGAGTTCGTCCGCACGGACCCGCGCTGGCTCACCCATGCGGCCTCAGCCAAGCGGGCGGCTGCGACACGCAACACGTAACCGCCCTGCGGCCCGGGGACCCCGGGCCACGCGTTCCACCCCGGCCGCGTGGCCCTCGGGGCGCCTGGTGCTCAGTAGGTGTAAAAGCCCTTGCCGGTCTTACGGCCCAGATCGCCCGCGGTGACCATGCGCTGCATCAGCTCCGGCGGGAAGAACTTCTGATCCCCGGTGTCGTGGTAGATGTTCTCGGCCGCGTGCAGCAGCACGTCGATGCCGGTCAGGTCGACCGTGGCCAGCGGACCCATCGCGTGGCCGAAGCCGAGCTTGCAGACCGTGTCGAGGTCGGCCGCCGAGACCACCCCGGACTCGACGAGCTTGATCGCCTCGACCACCAGTGCGGCGAAGAGCCGATTCGAGACGAAGCCCGCCACATCCCGGTTCACCTCGATGCAGGTCTTGCCGACCTCTTCGGCGAAGTTCCGGGCGACCTCGAGCGTCTCGTCGGACGTGCGATAACCCCGGACCAATTCCACCAACTTCATCATCGGTACGGGCGAGAAGAAGTGGATGCCGACCACCGACTCGGGCCGTTCGGTGACCGCCGCGATCTGGGTGATCGGGATGGCTGACGTGTTGGTCCCGAGAACCGCGCCCGCCTTGCAGATCTTGTCGAGCGTCCGGAAGACCTCGTGCTTAGCTTCGATCCGCTCGAAGATGGCTTCGACCACGACGTCCGCCTCGGCCACGACGTCCATGTCCGTGGTGGTGACGATCCGGCCGAGCGTGGCCTCGACGTCCTCCTCGGAGATCTTGCCCTTGGCGGCGAACCGTCCGAGGGACTCCTGTATGGCCGCGGTGCCGCGGCTGAGCGACGCTTCGTCGATGTCCCGCATCGTGACATGCCAGCCGGCCTGTGCCGAGACCTGGGCGATGCCGGAACCCATCAGACCGGCGCCGATGACCGCGAGTCGACCCGCCATGTGTACCTCTCCTTCTCAGGGTGCGAATTCCCCGTCCAACCCTATCGGGAGCGGCTTAACGAAGGCTCAGCGCCTCGATCGGTACAAGTACGGGGAAAACGCCGCGGCACACCGCCAGACTATGCCCATGCCTGCCGCCCGTAGGCGGTAGCCCAGCGCCCTAGAAGTCGTACGCCGGCTCGGGCACGTCCGCCCGCTCCACCTCGACGCCCAGCTTGGCGAGATCCTCGACGAAGTTCGGGTAGCCGCGGTCGACGTGATGCACGGCGCCCACCTCGGTCACGCCGTCCGCGCACAGGCCCGCGATGACCAGCCCGGCGCCGGCCCGGATGTCGGTCGCCCGCACCGGGGCACCGGAGAGCCGCTCCCGGCCGCGGACGACCGCGTGGTGGCCGTCCGTACGGATGTC
>JBKOWB010000160.1:0-12042 GCA_046724195.1 Actinomycetota bacterium | reverse complement strand
AGCTGCAGGCGGCCATCGTCGCCTGTCACGCCGAGGCGAAACGCTGGGAGGACACCGACTGGCCGCAGATGTACGTGCTCTACACCATGCTGCTCGGTCTGCAGCCGTCGCCGATCACCCGACTGCACCGCGCGATCGCGCCCGACGCGGTCGCGGAGATGCTCGCCGAGCGCGGCAACCCCACCACCGGCCCGCTGTTCCTCACCCCCACCGGCACGCCGATCTACCACATGTACGTGTACCGCCTGGTCAAGCGCCTCGCCCGGGCCGCCGGGCTGCCCGCCGCCGACCGGCTCACCCCGCACGCGCTGCGGCACGCCGCGATCACCCTGTACCTGCTGCGCACCAACGGCAACGTCCGCGGCGCCCAGCTGTTCGCCGGGCACGCCCGCCCGGAGACCACGATGTGCTACGACCGAGCCCGCCGCACCCTGTCCGAGCACGGCTCCTACGACCTGGCCGGCCGGTTCGGCACCCGAACCCGTCCCGGCACCGGTTCCGGCGATCGCCGCGGGATGCCCGGGCCGTGACCGTCGAGTCGATCCCCCGCTGCCGGCCGATCCGGGAACCGCCGGGATGGCGGGTACCGGCACCGGGGTCGGCCCTTGGCGGCCCGCTCAGCCCGTTGTCGCAGGTCAGATGGTAGCCCGCCGGACACGCGAGGCTGCTGGGACAGGGCCGATCATGACCGCGAACGCCGACGCGGAGGCGGCCGGCGTTCGCGGTACCGTCCAGCTGGAGCATCATCGGCCGATCACGGTGTGGAACAGCAGCAGCGCCCCGCCGGCGGCGCCGCCGCCCCAGAGGACGGCGTGTGGGACAGAATGGTCGGTCAGGTAGGACAGCCCGCCGGCGAGCACGCCGACGACCAGCGCCAGCAGCAGTATCACGGCGGCACGGACCGTCAGCAGCGGACCGGGCGGGGACGGTGTCAACGGAACCTCCGAAGGGGTGGTGAACGGACACCGCTGATAAGTCCGAACCGCCGGACCACCCCACGCGAAACTCCCGTACCGAATCAGCAAAAAAATCTTGAAAAGATCCGTGGGGTACCCGCCTCACGCGCACTTACAACGGTCGTCTTCCTCGGTGTTCGTGACTGAACGGGAGCCTGCGAGTGGTCAGGCGCGAACGGCGAGGATGCCGGCCCTTGCATCATGCAGGGGTCGGCTACGAGCGAGACGACCGAAAGGGCGATGGTGGCAGTGGGTGGCGGCGACGAGGCGGCGGGCGTGGCGCCCGCGGTCGGCGCGCACGCTGCTCGAGTACAACCTTCCGGGCCCAACGGAGCTGATCTTGGCGAGCCGGTCCCGCTGGCCGACATCCTGGCCAACATCAAGCCGGAGCTCGCCGAAGACGCCCGCCGGCAGGAGGAGAACCTGCAGCGGCGCATGGCCGACCAGCAGCTGCTCGACAAGCTCGCCAGGCGGCTAAACGCCCGCTGCACCGTCGGCCAGGACAGCCGATGGACCGGGCCACCTCCACATTGACAAGCTCCTTCGTCGGCCAGGGCGCAATCGGCGCGGCAATCAGGTACTCCTGTCCGCACTCGCGTCAGAACGCCAGCGGGAACAGCCTCCGCTCCGGCTCGCCCGGCAGTACCACCTGAAAGCGTCTCGGTCGCACGGGTAGCCTCGCTTTCGAGCGTCGTGTAGGCGGGTACCGCTGGCGTAGCGCAACCGACTGCGTCGGCAGGATCGGTTCGACTGTGCCGACGGCGTAATCCTGCGGAACGTCAGGCCGTGGTCCGGACTGTGCTCGGCTTGAGCTGGGGCCAGGCCCGCAAGATGAGCAGGAATCGGGCGACCCCAAGCAATGGCGGAATCGGCCAGGCGAAGCCGATCCAGGTCGCGATCTCAAGCGGGAACAGCCAGATCAGCTGCGCCGCGCCACGCCGCTCGCCACGCCACAACGCGCGCGCGGCGAGCACCTCGGCGACGCCGAGTGGCACTGACGCCAGGATCAGGTAGCCGAACACCCGGTAGCTGAACCAGTAGTAGAAGGCGCCGTTGTTCAGTTCGCCGATGATCGGAAACGCCGGTAAGGGTCGCCCGCTGAGCACCCACACCGCCAGCGGTGCATTGCCGAGAAGGAGCCAGCCGACCGCGAAGATCCAGGTTGGCACTGCAGCTACACGCGCGAGCCGGATTTTGGGATCCCGGCCGTTCGGTGGAGCTGATCGCTCTTCTTCCACCGTCCCTCCATTTTGGTCCGAAGAGTCCACCGCGGATAGCGGGTGGGCACACCTTGCGCCACTCGGGTACCCCGGGTGACCTGGTATTCGTCGACCGCTACCGGGTCCGGCACGCAAGCAGGTAGAGCGGTGGTGCACAGGACAGCTGCTCGACGTGCAATGGTCCGAATCCGGCGTTGCTGGTCCAGGTTTGGTACGCGGTGAGCGGGTGCACGGCGCCGTGCGAGGTACGTAGGCGAAGTCCGAGTGCGTAGAGGCTGATCGAGCGCTGTGCCACCGGGTCGGGCGAGGGCAGCACGTCGATGATGGCGAGCAGTCCGTCGGGTTTCACGGCGGGGCGCAGTCGTTGCAGCAGTGCGCGGTTGTGCGCATCGTCGAAGAGGTGGCACACGTTGGCTAGCAGCACCACGTCGTACGCCGCGTCGGGCAGCGTGCAGGTGAACATGTCAGCCGGCAGGTAGTCGAAGCGGTCCTCGAGGTCGGCGGCGTCGACCGCGCGCCGGGTGGAGGCGATGACGGCCGGCAGGTCCAGCGCCGTCACCCGGACGCCGGGTGAGTACCTCGCTACCGCGATGCTCCATGGCGCCGCCCCCGCCCCGACGTCGAGCACGTCGACGCCACTGCCGGCCAGCAGTTGCGCTGCGCGGCGCGCCGCCGGCGTGAACAGCGCCGACAACAGCGGCACGAGGTCGGGGTAGAGGACGGCGGCCCCATGGGCTGTGTCCGCCCGCGCGAGCGGTTCGCCACTGCGGACAACACCGGCGAGTTGCGACCAACCGGCGGCGGCCGTCGTCAGCAGCGGCAGCCCGTCGACTGCGAGGGCGTACCGGCCGGATGCGTCGCACCGCACAACGCCGAGGTCTGTGAGCGTGTCGAGCAGCAGCGTGGTCATCGATTCGTCGCTCGCGCAGGCGCCGGCGAGCTCGGTGATGTGCTTGGGGCCGCCGGCCAGGCCGTCGATGAGCCCGACCTCGGCGGCCGCGTCGAGGACGCGCGCGGTCGACACCGCGTCGGCGAGGTCCTGCAGCAGGAACGGTGCCTCGGCGATCGGGGGTCCGCTCATCGGAGGACCTCCACAGTTCCGGCCGTCCCGTCGACGGCGACGATCTGGCCGTCGTGCAGCTTCGCGGTACCCACGCCGGTGGCGACCACCGCGGGTACGCGGAACTCGCGGGCGATGATCGCGGGGTGGGACAGCGTACCGCCGTGGTCGGTCACCAGCGCGCCGACGCTGGGGAAGAGCACCGACCATACCGGTGAAGTCACCGGGCACACGAGCACGTCGCCGGCGCGGAGCCGGTCGAACTCGCCCTCGGACCGGATGACCCGTACCGGGCCGGTGTAGCGGCCCGCAGAAGCGGCGATGCCGGTGATCGTGCGGTCCCGGGCGGCGCCGTGGGCGTCCGGCGCGAGGATGCGCTCGATCGTCCACAGGAACGCCTCGTTGGCGAGCCGGGCCTCGTCGGGCAGTCCACGCAGCGGCGGCGGCGGTCCGGGATCCCGGCCGTACGACGCCGGGCCGGGGTGGGCCAGCACCCAGGCGTGCTCGCCCTCGCGGCGCGCGACCAGGTGCCGGGCGTCCGTGCCGTCGGCCAGCACGGTGCGGGCCTCGTCCGCGCGCAGGAAGATGATGTCCTCCGCCGCCGCGATCTGGCCCCGTTCCGCCAGCCGACGGCCGAGCTCGAGGGCGGCGCGGCGCAGCAGCCCGAGGGGCCCGCTCACGGTGAAGAACTCGTTGTCCTCCCGGACCGGGTAGGCCGCGAGCGCCCGCTGCAGCGCCCGCTCAAAGCGCTGCAGCTCGGCCTCGCCGAGGATCTCGCGCGCCGTATTGGCGGCGGCCTCCCGCTGCCGCGCCAGCTCCTGGTTCGCCCGCGGGTCGAAGCCGCTGTCCAGTTGGTCACGCACCAGCCCGAGCACCAGGTCGGGCCGCTCCTCCAGGGAGGGGTCGCCGAGCTCGTACGTCAGTGCGCGGCAGCCGTACTCCTCAAGATAGGCGGCGACCGCGGCGGCGAACTTCTGGTCGGCGGCGAGCACCTCGTCGGCCGGGGCACCCTGGGCCAGCAGCGCGCGGACTCGCGGACCGGCCAGCGCGGCGACGTCGGCCAGTGCCCGGGCCGGCCGCGTCGAGGTGGTCGAGGTACCGCACAGCAGTGAGAACATGGCCGTCTCGTCCCAGCCGAGCAGGTCGCGGCAGGTGAAGGCGAACTCGCCGAGCACCATGGCGAGCGCGCCGTGCAGGCGGAAGTGGACGTCCACGCCGTCGGCCGCCAGGGTCAGCACGTCGGCCAGGTACCCGTCGAGGGCAGTATCGGACAGGGCGGCGAGGCGGCGCTCGCGCAGCACGCGGATCCGGGCGGCGAAGTCCGGCTGCCACTCGCGCGACCAGCGATCAACGAGTTGACCAGGCACGTCGGAGCGCATCGAGGCGACCGACTCGCGTATCCGCCGACGCAGCGCCGGGACGAGCCGAAACACCGCCGGAACCAGCCAGCCGGGCAGCTGCGGCGGTTCCTTGCCGCCCAGTGGCACGATCCGCAGGTACTCCCAACCGCCGATCGGCTGCATTACGACCCCGTCGAGCAGCAGGCCGAGTTCGGCGGCCATCCGAAATCCCGGCGCGTTGATCAAGTCCGCCCAGGCGCGGGTGAATGGCCGCCACGGGAGCGGTGCGTGGCTGGCCTCCCGCGTCCAGTAGCCGGGCGGCACCTCGACCGGGACCGGCACCGGCTCGACCGGCAGCGCGGTCACCGGGCGCGCCTGCAGCAGGATGACCTGGTCGTCGACGAGCGCCCACTCGATGTCCTGCGGGCCACCGAGTTCGGCCTCCACCCGCCGGGCCAGCTCGGCGATCCATCGGGCCCGCGGCTCGTCGATGGCGGACTCATCCGTGGAGTGCTGGCGCACGTCGTCTCCGCGGACAACCCACCGGTCGGGTGTGGCCGCGCCCGAGACCAGCCGATCGCCGAGCCCGACCACCGCGTCGATCAGCACGCAGCCGCGCTCACCAGTCACCGGATCGGCCGTGAACGCCACCCCAGCCGCGCTGGCCGCCACCATCGGCTGCACCAGGACCGCCAGCCGCCGCGGCTGCGATCGGGCGTACGAGGTCACGGGGGCGTCGAACGCCGACCGCCAGCACGCGCGGACCGCCTGGAGCAGCGCGCCGGCACCGCGCACGTCGAGCACCGACGTGAACAGACCGGCGTACGAGGCGACGGCGCCGTCCTCGTCCACCCCCGACGAGCGGACGGCGAGCGGCACGTCGCCCCATCCGCGGACCGCGACGAGCAGGTCGGCGGCGACGTCCGCCGGGACGCTGAGTTCCGCGCCGGACGCCCTCTCCGAGACGGCGGCCGGCACCACCACGCCGGGTGGCACCGGGAAGCCGGCCGCGGCCAGCCGGGCGAGCGTGGCGGCCTTGCGACCGGCGATGCGGTGATCGGTCGCCGCGGCGAGCGGCAGCACCGTGCCGGTGGCGGGGGTGGTCGTGGTCATGGCGGGCACCTCCTGATCGGTGCTCTCCACGGTCGTCGGGTACGTAGGGGCGGCGGCATCCGTCGGCCTACGTATCTGCGCGGCGTCGTGACGTACCTGCCGATGGCGGCGACGTCTCGAGGACGTACCTGATGAGCGCCGCGCGTGACGGGACGTCGAGCCGGCGGTAGATGTGCTGCAGGTGCGTGGTCACGGTGCGGGTACTGATGAACAGTCGCTGGGCGACCTCGGCGTTGGACAGGCCCTGCGCGACCAGGCGGGCCACCTCCTCCTCGCGCGCGCTGAGCCGGCGCGATTCGTCGTGTGGCGGAGGTGCCGGTCGCCGGCCCAACTCGCGCAGCAGCGAACGGGCACGGTCGGCCTGCGGCTTGGCCTGCAAGCGGTCCAGCACCTGCAGCGCATCGGCGACCTCGCGCGCGATGTCGTCGGCCGGGTGTCCGGCAGCGCGGCGCACCGAAGCGCGGTCCAGCCGGGCGACCGCCTCCTCGTACGGCATGCCCAGGTCCGCGAACCCAGCGACCGCGCGGTCAAGCTGGCCGAGCGCAGCGACTGCGCGGGGCGGATCGCGCCGGGCCCCGGCGGCCAAGCCGGACACCCACGCGCCCAGGGCGGCGGGGTACGGCGCACCGGGGCCCAGGGCGGCCAACGCAGAGGCGGTGTCGAACGCCGCCGTCGCATCGCCCACCGCGGCCTGCGCCTCCCCCCGGAGCGCTAGCGCAAGCGGCGGGAACGCGGGGCCTTGGGTGGCCCTCCCGGTCCCGATGTCGAGTGCCCGGTCCACCTCGTCCCGGGCCAGCGCGACCATGCCCTCGACGAGGTCGATGACCGCGAAGACACCGCGGTCGGCTTCGTGTCGCATGCCGAACAGCCGTCGTGCCTCGCTGAGGCGGTCGGCGGCCTCATCGACGTCACCGCGGCGGACGAGAATCATGGCCTGCGCCGTGAGGACCATTGCCGCCACGCGTGGGACGCCGATTCGGTGGGCAAGCTCGAGGGCGTCGAACGTGCGCCGCAGGGCGGCCGGCCACCCGCCGGCCAACCCCTCGACGAGCGCAAGCAGTGCGTCGTGGACGATCTCAAGTGAAGGTACGCCGGTCTGCCGGGCCAGCTGGATTCCCTCCTCGGCAAGGGCGCGGGCGCCGGCCAGGTCGCCCCAACACATGCGGATCGTGATCAGCGGGCGTAGCAATGTATCGGCGACGAGCACCGACCTTTCCTCGCGAGCGAACGCGACGATCTCGTCGGCGACGCGCAGCCCATCGACATAGCGACCGGTGAAGAGGGCGAGACGCAGGCGGGCGGACAGCACGGCCGCGCGGGACCGGATGGAGCCGGTGGCCGGCAGGGCCTCCAGCCGCGCAATGCTGTCGCGGAGGGCAGCGGTATCACCGGCCCGGGAGGCGAACCGCATCCGGGTACCCTCGATGTCAACCCGCTCCGGGCAGGGCGGGACGGCGGCCAGGGCGCGATCCGCGGCGTCCAGGTACCCGTATGCGTCGGCGAGCCGCCCCAGATCCCAGGCGATGACCGCCGCCCGGGTCAGGCGCCCCGCGTGCGCCCCCGGATCCGCGGCGCTGTCGGCCGCGACCAGCCACGCGGAGAGTGCCTCCCGGACCCGACCGGCCAGCTCACAGGCCTCGGCGTAGGCGCCCGCCAGCTCATCGACAGCTTCCGGGCGGCCCAGGCGCCGGGCGATGTCGAGGCCGGCGCAGGCGCTGGCACATGCCTCCTCGCCGGCCAGGCGGGCGAGATCCGCGCGGGTCGCCGCAGTGAGCACCTCCAGGGCGGGGGTGGGATCGATCTGGTCACCGGCGCCGCGGACGTGAGCCGCGAGCAGCCGTACGTCGTCGGGGCGGTGCCGATCGACGGCGTCGGCGAGCCGGGCGTGCAACCGCCGCCGTACCACCAACGGCATCAGGTCGTACGCCGCCTCGGCGAGCATCGGATGCACGACCCGGTACCAGAGGCTGCCAGTTCGGGTGTCCTCCACGACGAGGCCGGCGGAGCGCAGCCCGGTGATCCCCTCGACGAGGTCGTCGGCCACGTCGTGCAGGAGCACGTCCTCAACCGCACCGCCACACACGGCGAGCACGTCAAGTACCCGTCGCGGGGCAGGCGGCAGCGCCTCGATTCTGCCGCGGAGCAGGGTGCTCACGAGCGCCGGTACCTCAGCCGCCGCTGCCGGACCCAGGATCCAGCGTCCGCCGGTGCGGACGAGCGTGCCCGTCTCGATCAGCCGCAGGATCATCGCACGGACGAAGAGCGGGACGCCCCCGGACCGGCGTACCAGCATCTCCCGCAGCGCGGCCGGAGCCGGGCCGTCGAGCACCACAGCGGCCAGATCCCCGACCGCTGCCGCGTCCAGCCCGGTGAGCTCAACCGTGGTCAGCCTCTCCGCGCGCTGCAGCGCCGTGACCAACTCGCGCAGCTCCTCGCCGACCTTGTCGGCGCTGTACGTGACGAGGAACAGGCACCGTTGCCGGGGCAGAGCCCGCACCACGTAGTGCAGCAGCGCGAGGGTACCCGGGTCGGCCCAATGCAGATCGTCGATCAGTATCGCCTGCGGCTGTCGCATAGACGCCCGCTCGATCAGCGTGCGCACCGCCTCGAACATGCGGGTGCGCTCCAGCCCCGGATCGCCGAGCGCCACCAGCGGCGGCACCCGAAGCCCGTCGAAGAGCCGGGACAGATCGGACAGGCCGTCAACGAGTGCCGCCTCCGCGACCAGGGGTCGCAGCGCCTCCACAATGGGCGCGTACGACAGGTCGCGGTGCAGCCGCCCCGCGGCGCTTTCGAGCGTCCGGAACCCTCTCGTCCCCGCCGACCGGAGCGCCTCCCGAGCCAAGCGCGACTTGCCGATGCCGGCCTCCCCGGAGATCGCGACGATCTGCGCCCGGCCCTCAGCGGCCTGTGCAATCGCATCGGCGAGGGTGCGCAGCTCCGCGCTCCGTCCGACCAACGGTCCTGATGTCGCGGTGTCTACGACGGCGCCCATAGCTCGTGCCGCCCTCTCGGCCTCCGGAGCCCTGACCCGAGCTTGCGCCATGACTCCACCGCGACGCTACCAACCGGTGGCCCCACCAGCGATGTCAGAGTTTGGCAAGATCAAGAGGAGTTCGCCGTGCACTAAATGGTTCGCCGGCGGCGGATGGTACGTCGGGAGCCGGCGAGCATACGTAGGCCGACGGATGTCACCGCCCCTACGTACACGACGACCGTGGAAGGCACCGATCAGGAGGTGACCCCATGACCACGACAACGCCGGCGACCAGCACCGCCGTCGGGACGACCCCGGCGGACCTGTTCAGTCACCTGTCTGAGGCCGATGCGCACCTGACGTACGAACAGCTGCGCCGGGAGACACCGGTCCGCCCGATCGACCTGCCCACCGGCGTGACCGCGTGGCTGGTCACCCGCTACGACGACGCGCGCGCGGCCCTCGCCGATCCGCGCCTGTCCAAGGCGACCACGGATTCGCCCGTCAGCACTCGAGTCGGGCTGCCCCCTGACCTCTCGCAGGCGGTGGGCCGGCACATGCTCGCCGCCGACCCGCCGGACCACACGCGCCTGCGTCGGCTGGTCGCGGCAGCCTTCACCGCCCGCCGCGTCGGGGCGCTGCGGCCGCGAATAGAGGAGATCACCGACGATCTGCTCGACGCGATGACCGGTCGTGACCGGCTGGACCTCATCAACGAGCTGGCTTTCCCGCTACCGAACCAGGTGTTCTGCGAGCTGCTCGGGGTGCCATTGGCCGACCGGACATCGTTCCGCGCCTGGTCCAACATCATCCTTTCCGGCATGGCCGCACGCGACGAGTTGCCCGGGGCGTTCGTGTCCATGCTCGGGTACGTGCGGCGACTGATCGAGTTCAAGCGCGCCAACCCCGCCGACGACTTGCTCTCGGCACTCATCGCGATCAGCGACGAGGGCGATCGACTCACCCGCGACGAGCTGTCGTCGACCGTGCTCCTGCTGCTCGTCGCCGGTCACGAGACCACGGTGAACCTGATCGGCAACGGCGCCTACCTGCTGCTGACCCACCGCGACCAGTGGGACCGGTTGTACGCGGAGCCGGCCCTGTTACCACACGCGATCGAGGAATTCCTCCGGCACGAGAGCCCGGCGCACTTGGCGACATCTCGCGTGACCACGGCAGAGGTGGAGCTGGGCGGCCAGATGATTCCGGCGGGTGCGCCCGTGTTCGTCTCGCTGCTGTCGGCTAACCGGGACGAGGCGCGCTTCGCCGACCCGCAACGGTTCGACATCGGACGCAAGCCGAACCCGCATCTGGCATTCGGGCACGGTATCCACCACTGCCTCGGCGCACCACTGGCCCGGCTGGAGGCGCAGGTCGTATTCGCGTCGTTGCTCTCGCGGTACCCGAACATGCGGCTGGCCGAGCCGCCTGACCGGCTGGTATGGCGGCCGGGCGTGCTCATGCACGGCCTGGTCGGCCTCCCGGTGACGCTCTCGCCGGGCTCGGCGAGCGAGATGCGTGTAACGTCCTGAGAAAGGCGGGCGGCCGGGTCGCCAGGTCATAGCGTCCTGCCGGGTCACGTCAGCCGATTGCCCTCCACGGCGACCCGAAACCTGACCGCAGCCGCGTGGACGGTTCGGAACGTCAGATGTTCGGTCGCGCGAACTTCGACCTGCTCCGCAAGCGAGTCCTCCTGGCCGGCTGACGGTTAGCATCGTCCATAATGGACGAACGCCCCACTCGCAGGGACCAACTTCGATCAACAAAAGTGGGCCAGATCCAGATCCAGTTTCAGGCGTCCTCGACAGGCCCGATGCAAACCGGAAGGAGTGCCCAACCATGATCCTCCCGAAAGTCCGGGACCCACGCTTCGTGACGATCCGCCGTGGTGGAACGCTCACCGAAGCGGATCACCATCTCCTCGCTCTATGGGCTGCCGCGTGCACTGAGCATGTCCTCGACCTTTTCGAGGCGGCTCAGCCTAGGGACCCACGACCGCGCCAGGCGATCGAGCATGCCCGTGCCTGGGTACGTGGCGAGGTCAAGATGATGCAGGCTCGCGCGGCCGGCGGCCATGCCATGGGCGCGGCCAGGGACCTGCGGGGGGCAGCACGGCACGCCGCGTACGCCGCGGGCCAAGCCGCGGCCGTTGCCCACGTCGCCGCGCACGAGCTCGGCGCGGCCGCCTATGCGATCAAGGCCGCTCGTGCCGCGGCGCCAGAGGACGAGGGTGAGGTTGCAGGGCGTCTCGAGTGCCAGTGGCAGCGTGACCAACTCCCAGAGGCGATTCGCGAGCTCGTACTTGATGACCAGAGGTTGCGGAACGACATCTGCTGGTCGGTGTTTGACTGCTGACGAACGCCACCTATGGGAAGGCGACATCCGGTTCTGCCTCGGCGCGCGAACTTTGACCGGGCGGCAAGCCGAGCCCTGATCGGACCACATTTCTCGGCGGTCACCGGGCAATCTTCCCTACGACAAGGTTGACTTGTCGTGTCACGTCAGCCTAGGTCCAGCGACTACTGATCAAGGTCGCCGGCCGCTCCGAGGCCGCCCGGAGGCTCTGGAGCTCCTCAAGTGGCTCATCGACAAGGTCATCCGAGAAAAGCGCGCCCGGGGCTTCCTCGTCAACGAGCGCTACGCCGACGATCCACTGCTGCTGTCCTTGTTCGACGCCCGTGTCCTCCATGTCGTCCGTCGGGGCTACTCCGCCCAGGACCAACCCGGTGAACGTTTCGACGTCTGGGTGATCGACTACGGCGCCTACGTCGACCTCATCCAAACCAGCATGCGCCGCAGGGCATGCTCCCCTTCGGCGACGAGGAGGTCGGCGGCTACGTCGACATGGACGTGCCGGTGCAGGACCTTCGTGCCATCCGGCGCGCGATCCTCGACCTCGACGAGTTCTACTCGAGATCCACAACCCGAGAAGTTGGAAACGAGGTGCCCCAGGACGCGAGGACCTGACAGGCGAGGAAGACCAAATCGGGCCGACGCCGTTTTCGATCAGGCCGTTTGGTCCCGGCCGGACCAAGGACTTCAAGACCAGCAAGAACAACGTCAACGGGTGCCGCTGGGCGGTGACGTCGAACCCGCGGCACCGTCAGTACCGTCGAGATCGTGACGGTGGACAGGTCCTGGCGCAGCCCAGACAACCGGTGGCTAGTTGACCGGGTCGTTGGCGAGCCGGACGTCGGGTACCGCATCTGGTGCGAGGGCGAGCCGGTCGGCGAAGTGGCCGGCGGCCGGGCCGCCCTGCGCGCCTGGCTCGCCGCCCGGCACGTCGATGTGGCGCAGCTGGTCGCGCTCGCTGCCGACGAGGACCCGTTCTGCGAGTAGCGCGGCCTCCCCTGCGGCGCTCACCATTGGCCAGGAC
>JBKOWB010000278.1:0-3416 GCA_046724195.1 Actinomycetota bacterium | reverse complement strand
GCAGGTACGCCTTGTGCTCGACCGGCGGGTCGGCGTGGATGACCAGCGCGACGTCGTCCACATGGATGCCGCGCGCTGCGATGTCCGTGGCCACCAGCGTCTGCGCGGTGCCGTCGGAGAACGCGGAGAGGTTGCGGTTGCGGGCGTTCTGGGCGAGGTTTCCGTGCAGCTCGACTGCGGGCACGCCGGCGGCCACGAGCTGGCGGGTGAGGGTCTTGGCGCGGCGCTTCGTACGGGTGAAGACCATTGTGCGCCCCGGCGCGGCGACCAGGTCGACCAGCACCGGGAAGCGGTCGTCGTGATGGACGTGCAGGACGTGGTGCGCCATCTCGACCGGGGCCTCGGCGGCCGCGTCGACGTGATGGGTGGCCGGCCGGTGCAGGAATCGGTCGACGAGCACGTCGACGCCGCCGTCCAGAGTCGCGGAGAACAGCATCCGCTGGCCGCCGCGCGGGGTCTGGTCCATGAGCCGGCGGACGACGGGCAGGAAGCCGAGGTCGGCCATGTGGTCGGCCTCGTCGAGGACGGTGATCTCGACCGCGTCGAGGCTCGCGTGGCCCTGCTGGATGTGGTCGGCCAGCCGGCCGGGGCAGGCCACCAGCACGTCGACACCGGCGCGCAGGCCCCTGATCTGCGGGTTGGCGCCGACTCCGCCGAAGACGGTCAGCGTGCGCAGCCCGGCCGCGGCAGCGAGCGGGGCGAGCGTGGCGTCGATCTGCGTGGCCAGCTCGCGGGTCGGCGCCAGGATCAGCGCGCGCGGCCGGCCCGGCCGGCGCGGGGTGCGGCTCGCGGCGAGGCGGGCCACTACGGGCAGCGCGAACGCGTACGTCTTGCCGGAGCCGGTGCGACCGCGCCCGAGCACGTCGCGGCCCGCCAGCGAGTCGGGCAGCGTCGCGGCCTGGATGGGGAACGGTGTGGTGATGCCGAGCTGTGCGAGGGTCGCGACGAGCTTCGTGGGCACGCCGAGGTCGGTGAACGATGACATGTAGGTGAGAACTCCGAACGTCTGGAGGGGTCGTCCTGCCCGGCGCAGACCGTGTCGCGGTCGCGGCGCGTGGTGGTCGATCCGAAGACGGCCCGAGGCAAGACTGAACGGGCCGCGAGATCAAGCATACGCTGCCGTAAGCCGCAACCCTGCCGCACCCGCCTTCGACCCCGTTTCGCACGCGCGGCTTCAGCGCCCAGGCCCGGCGAAGTCATCGCCGCTGAAGCGGTCGGTCTCTGCGGCGGCCGTCGGACGGTCGATGGTCTTTGAGTGACGGAATCCTGACACTTCAGCGTGAGACCGTGACGTACACGACGAAGGTGCCGTGGCGCCGGAACGTCGGCTATTCTGAGCGTTTGCAGCACACAAAAAGGCGACCAGGAATGGTCGCCGACCACGGCATGGTACCACCCCAGGGAGTGGCATTGTCAAGCTCCGCAGCCGTCACGCGGAATGATGACATCCGGACCGAGCAGGCCTATCTCAGCACACTCTACGAGCGGCTGGATCAACAGCGTGAGCAGGCCGATGAGCGGCTGCGGGAGATCCTGCTCGAGGCCGGCGGGACGCCGCAGGGCCGCGCCCAGCGTGACGCGACGCGCCGCCATTACGCCGAACAACTGGGCCAGATGAATGCCGTCGAAAACGGCCTCTGTTTCGGCCGGTTGGATTTCGCCGCCGACAATCCCCGCTACATCGGCCGGATCGGGTTGTTCGCGGAGGACCGCGAACGGGATCCGCTGCTGATCGACTGGCGGGCACCGGCCGCACGGCCGTTCTACCTCGCGACCGCGGTGTCTCCCGACGGGGTGACGCGGAGGCGCCACCTCCGTACCAGGGGCCGCGAGCTGACCGGCATCGACGACGAGGTGCTGGACCTCGCGGCCGGCGGCCGCGGTGGCCGTGAGGACGTCACGGGCGAGGCCGGTCTGCTGTCCGCGCTGACGGCCGAGCGCACCGGGCGGATGCGCGACATCGTGGCGACGATCCAGGCCGAGCAGGACGACGTGATCCGCTCCGGCCTGCCCGGCGTGCTGGTGGTGCAGGGCGGCCCGGGCACCGGCAAGACCGCCGTCGCGCTGCACCGGGCGGCGTACCTGCTGTACACCTACCGCGCGCAGCTCACCCGGCAGGGCGTGCTGATCCTCGGTCCAAACGCGACGTTCCTGCGTTACATATCCCAGGTACTGCCGTCGCTGGCCGAGACCGGCGTGCTACTGGCCACGCTGGGCGACATGTTCCCCGGGGTCCGGGCCCGCGCCGAGGAGGCGCCCGAGGTCGCCGAGCTGAAAGGGCGGCCGCAGATGGTCGACGTACTCGCCGCGGCGGTCGCCGACCGGCAGACCGTCCCGCACGACTACGTCGAGGTCGACCACGACGGCTACCCGCTGCGCATCGAACGGGCCGTTTGCGAGGATGCCCGCGCCGCGGCCCGCAAGTCGGGCCGGCCACACAACGTGGCACGGCAGATCTTTGTGACCGAGGCCATCCAAGCGCTGTCGCGGCAGATCGCGGAACGCATCGGCGCCGACCCGCTGGGCGGGGACAACCTGCTCGAGGAGGCCGACCTCGCCGAGACCCGCCGGGAGCTGCGCGAGGACGAGGACGTGCAGGCGGCGCTGCGGGAACTGTGGCCGGTACTCACCCCGCGCGAGGTGCTGCGGGACCTGCTCAGCTCGGTGGAGCGGCTGGAGCGTGCGGCGCCCATGCTCCCCGCCGAGGAGCGGGCGCTGCTGCTCCGTGAACGGCGGGCCGGCTGGACGCCGGCCGACGTGCCGCTGCTCGACGAGCTGGCCGAACTGCTGGGTGAGGACGACACCCCGGCGCTGCGCGCAGCCGCGCACGATCGGCGGCAGGCGATCGAGTACGCCGAGGGCGTCCTCGAGATCGTCGAGGGCTCCCGGTCGCTGGACTTCGAGGACGACGCCGAGGAGGAGATCCTCTCGGCGATCGACGTGGTGGACGCGAGCGCGTTCGCCGAGCGCTACGCCGAGTCCGACACGCGGACCGCGGCCGAACGGGCGGCCGCCGACCGCACCTGGGTGTTCGGGCACGTCATCGTGGACGAGGCGCAGGAGCTGTCGCCGATGGCCTGGCGGTTGCTGATGCGCCGGGTGCCGAGCCGGTCGATGACCGTGGTCGGCGACGTGGCGCAGACCGGCGATCTGGCCGGCACCACGACCTGGGACCGGGTCTTCGAGCCGTACGTGGCACAGCGCTGGCGGATGGCCGAGCTGACCGTCAACTACCGCACCCCGGCCGAGGTCATGGCGGTCGCCGCGGACGTCCTGGCCGCCGTCGACCCGTCGTTGCAGCCGCCGCGGTCGGTGCGGTCGGCCGGCGTCGCGCCGTGGGCGGCGCGGGTGGCGCCCGGCGCGCTCGCCCCCGAGCTGATCGCGATGGTACGGCGGGAAGCGGCGCAGGTGGGTGA
>JBKOWB010000329.1:0-5751 GCA_046724195.1 Actinomycetota bacterium | reverse complement strand
GGAGATGCCCGTTCAGGAGAGCCTGGACGCGATCGCCGAGCTCACCGCGCTGCACATCCCGGTCGGCCGGATCATCGTGAACGGTGCCCGGCCGCCCCTGCTGCCGGCCGGCCGGGTCACGAAGACCGAGCTGCGTCGCGGACTGACCGCGGCCGGGCTGCCGACCGATACGGCCACCATCGCGGGCCTGCAAGCTGAGGCAAAAGCGCACCTGACCCGCCGCGAACTGGAGGAGTCGCTGCGTGCCGAGTTGACCGAGGCGGGCCGGCCGATGGTGGAGCTACCGCTGCTCGAACGCGGCGTCGACCGGGCCGGTCTGGACGAGCTCGCCCACCTGCTCATGAGTGTCTGACCCGCCACAGGCCGCAGCGCAGTCCATCGCGCACACGACAGGACTCGTTACGCTCAAGTAGTGACCGCCGCCCCGCGCCTTGATGTCGACGCGCTGTTGGCAGATCCGGCAACCAAGATCGTCGTCTGCTGCGGCTCGGGCGGCGTCGGCAAGACCACCACCGCGGCCGCGCTCGGGTTGCGGGCCGCCGAACAGCACGGGCGGCGCACCGTGGTACTCACGATCGACCCGGCCCGACGGCTCGCCCAGTCGATGGGGCTGACCGAGCTGGACAACACTCCGCGCCAGGTCAAGGGCATCGACACCCAGGCGACCGGCGGCGAGCTGCACGCCATGATGCTCGACATGAAGCGCACGTTCGATGAGGTCGTGCAGGCGCACACCACCTCTCAGCGTGCCGCGGAGATCTTCGCCAACCCCTTCTACCAGGCCATGAGCTCGACGTTCTCCGGGACGCAGGAGTACATGGCGATGGAAAAGCTGGGCCAGCTCCGCTCCCGCGAAGAGTGGGACCTGATCGTGGTGGACACGCCGCCATCGCGCTCGGCGCTGGACTTCCTGGACGCGCCGGCGCGCCTGTCCCGGTTCCTGGACGGCCGGATGCTGCGTCTACTGCTGGCGCCGGCCCGCACCGGCGGCCGGAGCATGTTCAGCCTGGTGACGGCGTCGTTCGGGCTCTTCTCCCGGGCCGTACAGAAAATCTTGGGAGCCCAGCTGCTGACCGACCTGTCCGGTTTCGTGGCCGCGCTGGACTCCATGTTCGGGGGGTTCCGCGAGCGTGCCGACGAGACGTACCGGATCTTGCAAGACCCCCAGACGGCCTTCCTCCTCGTCGCGGCGCCGGAGCACGACGCGATCCGGGAGGCGGCGTATTTCGCCGAGCGGCTGGTCGCGGAGCGGATGCCGCTGGCCGGCCTGGTGCTGAACCGTACCCACCACGCGCAGCTGTCCACCATCGACGCCGCGGCCGCCGAGGCGGCCGCAGCCACCCTCGACCGGACCGGTGACCAGCAGGTCACCGCGGACGCGTTGCGCGTTCACGCACGGCTGCTGCGACAGGCCGAGCGAGAGGTACGGGTGGCCGCGACGTTCACCGCCGCGTTCCCGACGGTGCCGGCGGTGGCGGTAGCGGCGCAGCCCGCCGACGTGCACGACGTCGACGGCCTGCGAACGATCGCCGAAGCGCTGGCCGTACCGTGACCTCCTCAACAGGCGGGCAGGTGTGTGTCTCGCGTACCCTGCTCGGGTGACCTCCTGGATGCGCAGACGCGATCACAACATCTTCGCCAACGCGACCTCGCTGTTGATCTGCGGGCTACTGGCCGGAGTGGTCGTCGCCGCGGCGGCCTTTCCGGCGGTCGCGATGTCGGGCCTGGCCGCCAAGGCGGGCGGCCAGACCTTCGCGCAACTGCCCAGCGAGCTCAGGGACTTCAGCTCCCCGCAGATCACCCGCATCTTCGCCTCGGACAACAAGACCCAGATCGCCGTCATGTACGACGAGTTCCGCAGCGACGTTCCGCTGAAGGCCATCTCGAAGAACATGCAGAATGCGATCATCGCGGCCGAGGACCGGGAGTTCTACCACCACAACGGCGTCGACCTGAAGGGCGTCGCCCGCGCCTTCATCAACAACAACCAGGGCGGCGGCAAGCAGGGCGCGTCCACGCTCACCATGCAGTACGTGCGCATGTCCCTCGCGTACTCGGCGACCAACCCGCAGGAGGTCGTCGACGCCACGAAGGACACCCCGAAGCGCAAGCTCACCGAGATGAAGTACGCGCTCCAGGTGGAGAAGGAACTCACCAAGGACCAGATCCTCGAGCGCTACCTGAACGTGGCGCCGTTCGGTAACCAGGCGTACGGGGTCTATGCCGCGAGCCAGGTCTACTTCAACAAGAAGCCGAAGGACCTGTCGATCGCCGAGTCCGCCCTGCTGGCCGGCATGGTGAAGGCGCCGACGAGCTACAACCCGGCGACCGCGTCCGGCTACCCGCAGGCCGTCCAGCGCCGCAGCTACGTCATCGATAGCATGGTCAAGACCGGCGCGATCACCCAGCAGCAGGCGACCGATGCCGAGAAGGTGAAGATCCCGCACAAGGTCAAGCTGGTCGGCAACGGCTGCGTCTCAGTCGCGAAGAACTACTGGGGCTTCTACTGCGACTACTTCTACCGCTGGTGGCTGGGCCAGGAGGCGTTCGGCGCGACCACGTACGACCGCGAGCGGCGGCTCAAGAGCGGCGGCTACCGCGTCGTCACCTCGATGGACAAGGACGCGCAGGCGGACGCCCGCACACGCATCTCCCAGCACATCTCGGACAACAACAAGGACGCGCTGCTGCTGGCGGCCGTCGAGCCTGGCACGGGCCGGGTCCGAGCGCTGGCCGCGAACCGCAAGTTCAAGCTGGACGATCCGAGCCACCCGCAGAACAAGATGTCCTCCGACCCGCGCAAGGCGAGGCAGGGCATCCGCGGCACCTACCCGACCACGACCAACCCGCTGCTGACCGGCGGCGGCGACATCACCGGGTACCAAGCCGGATCCGTGTTCAAGATCTTCACGATGGTAGCCGCGCTGGAGAAGGGCTACCCGCTCGGCTACACGATCAAGGCCGAGGACGTCTACAAGTCGCATTTCGTCATCGATCCGAGCAGCCCCGCGGCTTGCCCGGGCACGCACTTCTACTGTCCGCAGAACGCGGCCAAGGAGGCGGGGGTCTACAACCTCTGGACCGGTTTCGGCAAGTCGGTCAACACGTTCTTCGTGCCGCTCGAGGAGCGCGTCGGCGCCGCGAACGTCGTCGACGTCGCCAAGCGCTTCGGCATCCAGTTCCGGGCCAAGAATGATGCCTACCTCGCGGAGAAGGGCGCCGACCAGTGGGGCGCTTTCACGCTCGGCGTCTCCGCATCCACCCCACTCGACATCGCGAACGCGTACGCCACGCTGGCCGGCGACGGCAAGTATTGCGAACCGACGCCGATCCAGCAGATCACCACCCAGGACGGCGAGAAGATCGACGTCGGCAAGCCGCATTGCATCCAGGCCACCACGCCCGATGTCGCCCGCGCGGCGCTCGACGCGGCCCGCTGCCCGGTGGGCGACCGGGCCCAGCTCGGCAACTGCGGGGGCGCCACTGCGCCGCAGGTACGCGGCATCGTGGGACACCCGGTGTACGGCAAGACGGGTACCACCGACCACGACAAGACAGCGGCGCTCATCGTCGGCACGACATCCCTAGTGATCGCCGGATACCTGGTGAATCCCGACTACGCGGACCATCCGGACCGGATGCAGCACTCCATCGTCAACCCGGCGGTGTGGGAGGCGATGGCCGACTACATGAAGGGCAAACCGAAGGAGCAGTTCAAGAAGCCGGAGAACAGCAAGATGGCGTACGGGGACCAGCGCTACATCCCGGACGTGACCTGCGACTCGATCGGCGACGCGAAGGCTCGCCTGCAGAGCGCCGGCTTCACCGTCTCGATCGGCGCCGCGATCGACTCGAGGTGTCCGGCGGGCACGGCCGCGGACACCAACCCGAGCGGTCGCACGATCAAGGGCGGCGTGGTCGTCATCCAGCCCAGCAACGGCAATAACGCCAACCAGAAACCGCCGCCGATCTTCCCGAACTTCCCCGGCCTCGGAAACGGAAACGGTCCCCCGGGCCGAAAGAAGCGCTGAGCTGGCTGAGTTGCTGGCCTCGCTTCGCTCGGCGGCTCGCGCCTGATAACCGCCGCTTAGCCGAGCTGGCGGCGTACTTCTGCGGCGACGCGGCCGCCCTCGGCGCGGCCGGCCACCGCGGCCTGGGCTGCCTTCATGGCCGGGCCCATCTGTCCCTTGCCGCTGAAACCGCCCGTGGCGAGCGCCCCCGCGACCAGCTCGGCGATCTCCGCGTCGCTGAGCTGCGCCGGCAGGTAGCGATCCAGGATCGCGCCCTCGGCATTCTCCTTCTCGGCCTGGTCCGCGCGCCCGGCGCCGGCGAACGCCGTGGCCGCCTCGCGCCGCTTCTTCGCCTCCTTGGTGAGCACTGCCTGCACCTCGTCGTCCGACAGCTCGCGGGCCTCGGTGCCGGACACCTCGGCGTTGCGCACAGCCGCGAGCGCCAGCCGTAACGTGGAGACGGTGAGCTCGTCGCGGCCCTTCATGGCGGTGCGGAGGTCCTCGTTCAGGCGGTCCTTCAGCGTTCCCATGGACGGTCAAACTACTCTGGCCCTCATGCGCAAGCGTTCCCTCATCGCCCTCGCCGCCGGTGCGACCGCCGCCGCCGGCACCACATTCGCCTACTCCTCACTGGTCGAACGCAACATGTTCACGCTCCGCCGCTTCGACGTGCCGATGCTCGAGCCCGATGCGGAGCCGCTGCGCATCCTGCATATATCGGACCTCCACATGATGCCGGACCAGCAGCGCAAGCAGGCGTGGGTCGCCGCGCTGGGCGGCACGGACCCGGATCTGGTCGTCGTGACGGGGGACAACATGTCCTCGCCCGATTCGGTACCCGGTGTCCTTCGCGCCCTCGACCCGTTGCTGTCGCTGCCCGGTGCGTTCGTCTTCGGCTCGAACGACTACAACGGTCCGGTGTGGCGGAACCCGCTGCTCTACCTAATGCCCGACCGCGAGTACGTGCAGGGCGTCGAGCTCCCCTTCGAAGCGCTCCGCTCGGCGTTCGTCGAGGCCGGCTGGTCCGACCTCAACAACGCCCGCACGATCATGAAGGCCGGCGGCCGTTCCATCGAGCTCGTCGGCGTCGACGACCCGCACATCGAACGCGACGACTACCCGTCCGTCGCGGGCCCGGTCTCGCGCGGCGCCGACCTGCACATCGGTGTCACCCACACCCCCGCGTCCCACGTCCTCGACGCGATGGCATCGGATGGCTTCTCGTTGCTGCTGGCCGGCCACACCCACGGCGGCCAGGTGTGCATCCCGGGGTACGGCGCGCTGACCACGAACTGCGACCTCCCCAACGGAATGGCCAAGGGCCTGCACCGGTGGCCCGGCTCGGAGGCCTGGCTACACGTCTCGGCCGGGCTGGGCACGCACCCGACCGCACCAGTCCGCTTCGCTTGCCGTCCGGAGGCCACGATCCTCACGCTGATTCCCCGCTGAGCTGGGCTTTCGGTCGCCAGGGGATACCGGATTTGCCTGCCCTGGGGCGTCGGATACTATTGCTCCGCACGCTCGGGGTGTGGCGCAGCTTGGTAGCGCGCTTCGTTCGGGACGAAGAGGCCGTGGGTTCAAATCCCGCCACCCCGACCAGGTCAGGGGCCATTTCCAGTCTTGGAAGTGGCCCCTATTGTGTCCAGTACAGCAGTGAAGTACAGCAGCGGTTCCAGTCACCGCAGGCTGTCGCCCAGCCGCTTAAGTGCGTCGCGGGTCGCCGCCGACGATGCCTGTGAGT